>JACSRL010000784.1 GCA_014879765.1 Anaerolinea sp.
TCAGATCGAGTAGGCCGCCGTATCGAGATCCGCACGGCCTACTCGACCAACGTTTTGCGTAAGTCCTGCTGATATCTGGGCCGAGGACGGATCAACCTTGTCGGTCCTCAGGAGCGCCTGCTTGACAGATCACGATCGATGGCGTATACTGCCCATAGTAGTTTGGAATAAGAACACTATCAAGGATGGCGTATGGACTTGCTGGCCAAGCTCACCGAGCTGGGTTTCACCGAATATGAGGCCAAGGTCTACCTGGCGCTGCTGGACGACTATCCGGCCAGCGGCTACCAGATCAGCAAGACGGCCGGCGTGCCGCGCTCCATGGTCTACGAGGCGCTGGGCCGGCTGAAGCTGCGCGGCGCGGTGTTGGAGACGCCCGACGAACGCGCCACCCTCTACCGGCCGCTGCCGCCCGATGTGTTGCTGGACAACCACGAGGCGGCCCAGCGCCGTCTGATCGACGAGCTGCGCGCCGGGTTGACCGGCCTGTATCAGGCCCACGAGGAGGATTTCGTCTGGTCGATCCGCGGGCGGGATGCGCTGCTGGCCTACGCCCGCGAGCTGATCGGCCGCGCCCAGCGCGAGGTGTTTCTGGTGCTGGATGATCCCGACGTGGCCAGCCTGGAGGAAGTGATCACGGCCACCTGCCAGCGAGGGGTCCCCACCAGCGCGGTGCTGACCGGCGCGGCGTCGCTGCGCTGCGGCCAGGTGGTGCGCCATCCGCCGTTGGAGAGCCAGTTGCACGAGCTGGCCGGCATGTTGGTGGTGGTGGTCGACGGGACAGAGGCGCTGGTGGCCGCCAGCGACGCGGGCCGCACCATGACCGCCACGGTGACCCGCAACCGCAATCTGGTGCTGATCGTGCGCCAGTTCATCTGGATGGAGCTCTTTGCCCAGCGCATCTTCGCCCACATGGACGATGAGCTGCTGGCGCGGCTGGAGCCGGGCGATCGGCAGGTGTTGGAGAGCGCGAAGCGTGAGGCGTGAAACGTGAAACGTGAGGCGTGGAGTGTGCAATCTGCCACCTGCCATCTGCAACTTGTAACTTACTACTTGTAACCTGCAATCACGAGGCGATGATGACTGTACTGGAGTTGGAACGACAGCCTTCCCAACATGAGATGGGGATCTTGAACCGCTGCGCGGCGGTGTTGTTCAACGCGCTGGCGCAGACGGCGGAGCTGCTGCGCGTCGAGGTCGATGCGGCCGGCGATCAGTTGATCCTGGAATACGATCGGGCCGCGCTTCCGGCTGAGGAGATGGCCCTCATCGCCACCGACCTGGCCGCCGACCTGGATGGCCCCTATCAGCACTGTCTGAACCGGGGCCATGGGGTGGCGTGTACCCTGTGCGCCGACGCGCTGGCGCAGGAGCTGGCGCGCCGCGGCCGGCTGGATGAGTTCACGGTGGAGCCAGGGCGCATGGCGGTGGCGCGCAACCGGGCTGTGATCGAGCGCGCCCAGTTGACCCAGCCGCTGGCCGCGGCAGCGGCGTCGGCCGATGCGCCGGCGCGTTGGCCCTGGCAGCGCTGGGATCTGGCCCGCAAACAGCTCATCCTGACCGTCATCACCGCGCTGGGCATTGCCGTCGGCTGGATCGGCGGCGCGACCGGCCTGCCGCAGCCCTGGCCGCAGGTGGCCTATCTGGTGGCCTACCTGGCTGGCGGCTACTACGGCGTGCGCCAGGGGCTGGCCGAGTTGCGCCACGGCGCGATCAACATCGATCTGTTGATGATCCTGGCCGCGCTGGGCGCGGCCGTCATCGGCGACTGGCGGGAGGGCGCGATCCTGCTCTTCCTCTTCTCGCTGAGCAACGCCTTGCAGGACTACGCCCTGGGACGCAGCCGGCGCGCCATCGAGGCCCTGATCAAGCTGCGCCCGCAGGAGGCGCTGGTGCGCCGCGGCGAGCTGGAGATGATCACTCCGGTGGCCCGGCTGCGCCTGGGGGACGTGGTGATCGTCAAGCCAGGGGAGCGGCTGCCCATCGACGGCGTGGTGCTGCGCGGCCAGTCCAGCGTCGACCAGGCCACCATCACCGGCGAATCCGCGCCGGTGGACGTGGCGGCCGGCAGCCAGGTCTTCGAGGGCACCCTGAACCAGACCGGTGTGCTGGAGATCGACGTCACCTGCCTGCCCAGCGAGAGCACCCTGGCGCGCATCATCCGCCTGGTGGAGGATGCCCAGGAGCAGAAGGCGCCCACCCAGCGCTTCCTGGACGACTTCGAGCAGAAATACGCGCTGGGGGTGATCCTGGCCACGGTGCTGGCCATCGTCATCCCCTACTTCCTGCTGCACCAACCCTTCGACGAGGTGTTCTATCGCGCCATGACCCTGCTGGTGGTGGCCAGCCCCTGCGCGCTGGTGATCTCCGTGCCGGCCGCGATCCTCAGCGCCATCGCCAACGCCGCGCGCAAGGGCATCCTCTTCAAGGGAGGCGCCCATCTGGAGAACCTGGCCACGGTGCGGGCCATGGCCTTTGACAAGACCGGCACCCTGACCAGCGGCAGGCCCACCGTGACCGACATCATCCCGCTGGGCTGCTGCTCGGAGCCGGAGCTGCTGGCCCTGGCCGCGTCGGTGGAGGCGCGCTCGGAACACCCGGTGGCGCAGGCCATCGTCCAGGAGGCGCGTCGCCAGGGGCTTGCTTTCGAGCCCTGCGAGGATTTGCAGGCCATCACCGGCCGCGGCGCGCGCGCCACCGCGGCCGACGGCCGGGTCTATTTCATCGGCAACCGGGAGCTCTTCGATGGCAGGCTGGTGTTGACCGACTCCCTGCTGGCGCAGTTTGATGATCTGGAGCGGCAGGGGCGCACGGCCATGCTGCTGGCTGGGCAGAGCGACGGCGAGCTGGCGGCCCTTGGCCTGATCGCGGTGGCCGACAGCATCCGGCCGCAGGCGCGCGCGGCGCTGGATGCCCTGCGCCGCGAGGGGATCGCCCCCATCGTCATGCTGACCGGCGACAACGCGCGGGTCGCCTCAGCCATTGCGCAACAGGCGGGGGTGGATGAGTACCGGGCTGGTCTGCTGCCGGAGCAGAAGGTGGAGGCGGTGCAGGCGCTGTATCAGCAGCACGGCTCGATGGCCATGGTGGGCGACGGCGTCAACGACGCGCCCGCGCTGGCCCAGGCCAGCGTCGGCGTGGCCATGGGCGCGGCCGGCACCGACGTGGCGCTGGAGGTGGCCGACGTGGTGCTGATGTCCGACGATCTGGAGAAGCTGGCCTACGTGGTGCATCTCAGCCGGCGGGCGCGGCGCATCGTCTGGCAGAACATCGCCTTTGCCCTGAGCGTGATCGTCGTGCTGGTGGTGGCCAACTTCGTGGTAGGGGTGCCGCTGCCGCTGGGCGTGGTGGCCCACGAGGGCAGCACGCTGCTGGTGGTCTTCAACGGGCTGCGGCTGCTGCGCTGAGGCTCAGCCGCCGCGCCAGATCACCGTGTGGCAGGGTGCGTCGCCGCCCTCCCCTTGCAGATGATCGATGGTCACCGGCGCGCTGAGGGGGGCGCCGGCGCTGTCCACGATGGTCAACGTGTATTGGTTGGGGAAATAGTTGATGGGGAAGTCGAAGCTGCCGAAATCGCCGGTGCTCTCCTTGCTCCAGGCGTCGGCGCGGTTGCCCCACTGGTCCACCAGGCTGATCTGCACGCCGGCCAGGGGCGCGCCGGCCGCGTCCAGCACCTGCCCCAGAATGTAGTTGCCGGGACAGGCTGCGTGATGGCTGACCGGCTCGGACAGGCTGAAGCGGCCCGGCTGGCCGGCGCTGCTCCCGGCTGTGGCCACCGGCGCGGCGCTGTCGCCGGCCACCGGCCCCGCGTTGGGATCCATGGCCGCGGCCAGGTCCACCAGCACCTGGGCCGCGGGCTCATCAGGCCGTGCGTCCAGCGCCAGCGCCGGGGCCAGCGTCGCGGCCAGATCGTCGCATCGTCCCAGATTGACGGCCGTGGGGTGGCGCAGCGTCCAGGCCAGCGCCTCTTCCCGCTCCCGCTGGACGCGGGCGTTGGCCTCGGCGCCGGCGGGAAGGCTCAGCCCGACGCCGGCCGGCAGCCGCAGCAGCGGGCGCAGCGCGGCCGGCTCCATCTGGCAGTAGGCGGCCCACTGGCCCCCCTGGCCGCGGTCGACATAGACCGGCGCGCTGGGAACCAGGGCCACGCTGTCGGCCAGCGGCCCGTCCGCGGCGGTGGCCTCCAGCCAGGCCCGGCTGTAGAAATCGCCCCCCTCGCGGCAGAGGAGGCCGGGCGGGCAGGCCAGGCCGCCTGGCCCGCTGGCGCGCGCCATATCGGCCGGCGGCTGGAACTGCCAGGCGGCCGGATCGTCGCCCGCCTCCAGCGCGGCCAGCAGCTCGGGATCGTCCAGCACCGCCTGCATGAAGTCCTGCCAGATGGGCGCGGCGCCGGTCAGGCCGCTGGTGTTGCGCATCGGCCGGCCATCGCTGTTGCCCGCCCAGACGCCAGCCGCCAGATAGCGGGTGAAGCCTACGGTCCAGTTGTCGCGCCAGTCGCTGGTGGTGCCGGTTTTGGCCGCGGCCGGCCGGCTGAGACGCAGCGGGTTGTTGACGCCGAAGGCCGGCGCGCGCGCCGCGTTGTCGGCCAGGATGTCAGTCACCTGCCAGGCTGCGGCCGGGGAGATGGCCTGGCTGATGGCCGCCTGCGGCGGCTGGAGCGGGCGGCCCAGGCCGTCAGCCAGCGCCAGGAAGGGGGTCGGCTCGACATAAGTACCGGAGTTGGCCAGGGTGGCGAAGGCCGAGGTCAGGTCCAGCAGCGTCACCTCGCCGCCGCCCAGGGTCAGGCTCAGGCCGTACCAGTTGGGGTCGCGCGCCAGGCTTTTCAGCCCCATGGCCTGCGCGCTTTCCAGCATCCGGCCCACGGTGACGGCGTCCAGCAGCTTGACGGCCGGGATGTTGTAGCTGCTGGCCAGAGCGGTGCGGGCGGTGACGGGGCCGTGGAACTTCAGGTCGTAGTTGGCCGGGACGTAGACATTGCCCGCGCTCACCGTGTAGGTCACCGGCACATCCCACAGCACGCTGGCCGGGCTGATGAGATTGTCCTCGAAGGCGGTGGCGTAGAGCATGGGCTTGATGGCGCTGCCCGGCTGGCGCGGGCTGAGCGCCACGTTGACCTGGCCGGCGATGGCGGCGTCGGCGAAGTCCGCGCTGCCGACCATGGCCAGAATCTGGCCGCTGCCTGGCCGCAACGCCACCAGCGCGGCGTTGCTCAGGTCGAACTGCGGCTGCAGCTCGGCCACCCTGGCCGTCAGCCGTTCCTGCGCCAGCGTCTGCATGGGCAGGTCCAGGGTGGTGGTGATCTGCCAGCCGCTGCGCGCCAGCGCCTGCTCGCCCAGCAGCGTCTGGGCCTGGCCGCTCGCGTATTGCACGAAATGCGGCGCGGCCACGATGCGCCGGTCAGGCTGCGGGTTGAACGCCAGCGGCTGGGCATAGGCTGCGTCGGCCTGGGCCAGGCTCAGCTTGCCGTGGCGCACCATCAGGTCCAGCACCACGCGCTGGCGGGCGCGGGCCGCGTCGAAATTCTTGAGCGGGTCCAGGTTGGCCGGTTGCTGGGGAATGCCGGCCAGCAGCGTCGCCTCGGCCAGGCTCAGCTCAGCGGCCGATTTGCCGAAATAGACCTGGCTGGCAGCTTCCGGGCCATAGGCCAGGTGGCCGTAGTTCAGCAGGTTGAGGTACATCTCCAGCAGCTCATCCTTGCTGAAGAGGGTGGTCAGCTCCTGGGCCAGGCCGGCCTCCAGCATCTTGCGATCCATGTTCTGGCTGTAGCGGTCGTCCGGCCCCAGGAAAAGGTTGCGCGCCAGTTGCATGGTGATGGTCGAGGCGCCGCTGACCACATCGCCCTGCTGCGCGTTCTGCAAAGCTGCGCCGGCGATGCGCGCCGGGTCGATGCCCAGGTTGGAGTAAAAGGTAGCGTCCTCAGTGGCGATGGTGGCGTCGATCAGGTGTGGCGAGATGCGGCTCAGCGGCAGCCAGGTGCGGCGGCCTTCCTCCCACAGCTCGGCCAGCAAACTGCCGCGGCGGTCGGTGATGCGCGTCGTCTCGAAGATGCGCGGCAGCGGGCCGGGCTGGTAGCGCTGCAAGTAGATCTCAGCCGCCTCCTGGGCCGTGGGCGCGGGCCGTTCGCCCAGTTGCTTGGGCGTGGTGCAGCCGGCCAACAGCAGGGTCAACGCCAACAAGCCGGCCGCCAGCGCCAGCCGCCAGCGCGGCGGAAAGGCAACCCCACTGCTCTGGCCGGTCTCCGACCGAGCCAGCCCACGAAGCGCGCTCTGGCCGGTCTCCGACCGAGCCAGCCC
>JACSRL010000117.1 GCA_014879765.1 Anaerolinea sp.
TCGGGCCGGTCTCCGACCGTGCCCGCCGCAGTTATCCGCGCTCGGGCCGGTCTCCGACCGTGCCCGCCGACTCACTGTTCACTGACCCTGCCGGCTGCGATCCAAATAATCCTGCAAGATCACCGCGGCCGCCTCGGCATCCAACGCCATGCGGCGGCGCTGCTTTGGCGCATGGGCCAGCCGGGCGGCCGCCTCCTGGCTGGAGCCATATTCATCCCATAGCGCCAGCGGCAGCGCCAGATGACCAGCCACACGTCGCGCGTAACGCGCCGCCTGTTGCGCCTGCGGCCCGGCGCTGCCATCGACGTTGAGCGGATGCCCGGCCACCAGGCCCACCACACGCTGCTCGAGCGCCAGGCGGGCCAGCCGCTCCAGGTCTTCTGCCCTGGAGCGCCGCTGCAACACGGTCAGCGGCGTCGCCAGCGTCTGCATCTCGTCGCACACCGCCACGCCGACGCGCTTCTCGCCCACATCCAGCGCCAACAGGCGGCCGGCGGCGGGCAGCAACACGGCCGCGGCCTCGCTCATGGCGTTTCGGCCGCGGCTGTGTTGCTGCCCGCGAACTGCACGTTGACGTGGGTGCGGAAGGGAAGCCAGGGCACGCGGTCGGCGACCTGCAAGGGCAGCCAGTCGAAGTCCAGCCGGCGCAGCAGCGGCTCGATCCAGTCCGGCCCCAGCGTCAGCTCCGGCGTTTCCTGCAAGCGCCAGGTGCGCTGCAAGGTGGCCACCGCCTCGGCCGGGGTCATGCCGCGGATGGCAGCCCGCACCGCGGCCGGGTCCACGTCCAACACCACCACACTGCTGGCCGTGTTGGGGAAGCTGATCACCACAACGTCCCCCTCCTGGCTGACCGTGGCCGTCCCGCGGTTGAAGCGCAGCGAGTCGGTCAACATCTGGGCGCGGCGGGGGATCTTCTGGCCCAGGGCCTGCAGCGCCATCTCGTCGGCCGCGGCGCCGTCCACAGCCAGCGCGGTGGCCAACATGCGCAGCCGCAGCGTCACCTGGTCCGCGGCCTCGTCGGTGAAGCGGTCATAGGTCTCGTCCAGCACCAGCGTGCCCACCGTCTCCGACGGCACGAACTCCCCCTCGCGCAGCAGCTTGCCCAGAGCCACATAGGCCTTCTGGCGCGCCTCCTGCTCCAACTGGGCGCGCAGCGCGTCCTTGTCGGCCTGCTTGACCACAGGCACCTGCTTCACCGTGCCGCCAGAGGTTCCCGATGGGTTGATCACGTTGGCGGTGACGCCCAGCGAGCCATCGATGGTGTTGATGGTGAAGGCGCGCACGTTGCCGGCCGGACCAGGCTGCAAGGCCTGGACCGGCACAGTCACCTGGGAGCCGACGCCGGGGGGCAGGGTGGCCGGCTGGATGGTCTCGAAGCTGACGTTGCTGCCGGTGGCAGTGGCCACCACCGTGCCCACGGGGATCTCCTGCGGCTCGGCCCGGCGGTTGGTGAAGACCACCGCGCCCTGGGCCGGCTGATCGGGGACATATTCCAGGCCGGTGGCCAGCACCGTGCCATCCACCTCGACGCGCTCGCCGATGCGCCGGGCCGGCAGCAGAAGCTGGCTGGTGCTGGCCGCATCCACGTCGGAGCGCGCGGTCAGGGTGATGGTCTCGGTCAACGGCTCCTGGGCCGGGATCAGCCGGACCTCGGCCGAAGGGACGATGAACGCGGCCATGGCCGACAGGGCGGCCATGACGCCCAACAACAGGGCCAGCAAGAGCGCGGTCTCCAGCGCCCAGGGCAGCGGCCGCCGCTCCCCCTCGGCCAGCCGGACGGTGCGAAAACGGGCGGCCAGCCGGCCGCGGCGCTGGACGCTGACCGGCTGGTGCGGGTCCCGGCCAGGGCTGGGCGGCATGTAGTCCAGACGCGAGGGGGTCGCAGTCCAGGGGCGCTCCTGCGCGCCCTGCACCGTGCCGAAGGCTGGCAGGCCCACGTCGGCCGCCTGGGCGCGCAGCCGTTCATCGCGCGTCACCAAGGCCACGGCCAGCCCCTGCGCGTCAGCCTGGCGGCGCAGGCTTTGCAGCAGCACCAGGCCGCTCTCGGCCGGCGCGCGGCCGGCGCGCTGGCCCCTGGCCGCGGCGCGGCCAAAGACGACGATGGCGCGGCCGCCGTCGCACTGCCGCAGCGCCTGGCGCAGCCCGGCGGCCGTCACATCGGCCGGGACCTCGATGACGTGGGTAGCGGTGGCGTCGTAGGTCTGGCCGTCGGACGTGTGGGTCTCGACCTCGACCAGCGCGCCGTCCATGGGGGAGATGGCCAGCGCAGCCGGCGCGGTTGTGGAGTCTTGTGTCATAGAATCAATCGCTGAAGAAGTTGAACTTCTCGGAGAAGTTCAACTTCTCGGAGAAGTTGAACTTCTTCCTGTTTGCTCAGCCACCAACGCGGGCGCCTGGGCCAGCGCGGCCGACAGGCCGGCCAGGTCGACGCCGCCGGCCTGGGCCAGGTTGGGGCGGCCGCCGCCGCCGCCGCCCAGTTGCTTGGCGATGGCCTGCACCAGCTTGCCGGCATGGACGCCGCGGGCCACCAGGTCATCGGTGACGGCGGCCACCAACTGCGGCTTGCCGTCGATGCCCGCGCCCAGCACCACGACGCAGGAGCCAAGTTGATTTCTGAACCAATCGGTCATCTGGCGCATGACGTTGGCGTCGGCCGCGGCCACCGGCTGGGCCAGCACCTGGACGCCGTCCACTGTCACCACCTGGCTCAGCAGCGCCTGGAACTCCTGGCGCGCGGCCTGCTCGCGCAGCCGGGCCAGCTCCTTCTGCTGGCTGGCCAGTTGCTCCACCAACGCCTGCGCCCGGCGATCGACCTCGGTCTCCGGCGCGCCCAGCGCGGCGGCCGTGCGGTGCAGCAGATCCAGCCGGGATTGCAGCAGGGCATGGGCGCCGCGGCCGGTGACCGCCTCGATGCGACGCACGCCGGAGCTGACGCCGCCCTCGCTGCTGATGTGAAACACGCCGATCTCGGCGGTGTTGTGTACGTGATTGCCGCCGCAGAGCTCACGGCTGGTGGGCAGGGCGGGCAAATTGGCCGCGCCGACCTCGACCACGCGCACCTCGTCGCCGTATTTCTCGCCGAAGAGGGCCATGGCGCCGGTGGCCACGGCGTCCTTGTAAGCCATCCAGCGCCAGGCCACCGGGTCGTTGCGGTAGATCCAATCGCTGACCCCCTGCTCGATGGCGGCCAGTTCCTGGGGGCTCACCACGCCGGGATGGGTAAAATCGAAGCGCAGACGGTCGGGCGCGACCAGCGAACCGGCCTGATGCACGTGCGCGCCCAACACCCGGCGCAGCTCAGCGTGCAGCAGATGGGTCGCGGTGTGGTTGCGCATGATGTCCCAGCGGCGCTGCACATCCACCGCGGCCACGGCCTGGCTGCCCTCGCTCACCGCGCCGCGCGTCACCTGGCCGCGATGGACGATGACGCCAGCCACCGGCCGCCGCGTGTCGCTGACGGTGAACTCCCAGGCTGGCGCCAGACCCCCAAGGTTGCCGAAAACCTTGGAGGTCGCAGAACGGATGACGCCGGTGTCGCTGACCTGGCCGCCGCTCTCCACGTAGAAGGGGGTGGCGGCCAGCACCAGCTCGGCCTGCTGCCCTTCCTGCGCCTCCTCGACCACGACGCCGCCGACCAGGATCGCGACCACGGTGCTCTCAGCCTCGGTGGCGACCAGGTAGAGGTGATCGACCCCGCCGGCCGGCAGCCGTTCCAGCAGGCTGGCGTAGACGCTGAGGTCCTTGCCGTCGCCCGCGCCGCCGAACTGGGCGGCCGCTCGGGCGCGCTGGCGCTGCTGCTCCAACGCGGCGCGATAGCCGGCCATGTCGATGGCCAGCCCATTCTCGACCGCGATATCCCTGGTCAGATCCAGCGGGAAGCCATAGGTGTCCCACAGGCGGAAGGCCGCGTCGCCGGGCAGCATCGTCTCGCCCTGCGCCTTGACTTCGGCCATCAGCTCCTCCAGCAGCGCCAGGCCGAGGTCCAGAGTGCGCAGGAAACGCTCCTCCTCGTGCTGGACAGTGGAGAGGATGAAATCGGCCCGCTCAGCCAGCTCCGGGTAGACGCCGCCCATCTGCTCGATGACCGTGCGGCTGACCTGGTGCAGGAAGGGCTCGGTGAAGCCCAGCAGGCGGCCATAGCGGGCGGCGCGGCGCAGCACCAGACGCAGGATGTAGTTGCGCCCTTCGTTGCCCGGCAGCACGCCGTCGCCGATCAAAAAGGTGATGGCGCGGGCATGGTCGGCGATGACGCGGTAGGCGATGATCTGGCTGGCCATCTGGGCGTCGTCGTGGCCCAGCAGCTCCTGCACCCGCCGCATGATGGGCTGGAACAGGTCGGTGTCATAGTTGGCGGCCGCGCCCTGGATCACCGAAACCAGCCGCTCCAGCCCCATGCCGGTGTCCACGCCCGACTTGGGCAAGGGGGTGCGCAGGCCGCTGGCGTCCTGGTTGAACTGCATGAAGACCAGGTTCCACACCTCCAGCCAGCGGGGGCAGCCGTTGTCCAGCGCCACGCTGCAATCTGGCCGGCCGCAGGTGCAGGCCGCGGGCCCCCAGTCGAAGTGCAGCTCGCTGGTGGGGCCGCAGGGGCCGGTGTCGCCCATGGACCAGAAGTTGGTCTTCTCGCCCATGCGCAGGATGCGCTCCGGAGGCAGGCCGATCTCGTCGCACCAGACGCCGTAGGCCAGGTCATCGTCCAGGAAGACGGTGGCCACCAACCGCTCGCCGGGCACGCCGAAGACGGTGGTCAGCGCCTCCCAGGCGTAGTGGATCGCCTCGCGCTTGAAGTAATCGCCAAAGGAGAAGTTGCCCAGCATCTCGAAGAAGGTGTGGTGGCGGGGCGATGGGCCGACTTCCTCCAGGTCGTTGTGCTTGCCGCTGACGCGCATGCACTTCTGGCTGCTGGCCGCGCGCACGTAGGGCCGCTTCTCCAGACCGAGGAAGGTGTCCTTGAAGGGCACCATGCCCGCGTTGACGAAGAGCAGCGTGTCGTCGCCGTGGGGCGTCAGCGGCGCGCTGGCGACGCGGGTGTGCCCTTTTTCCTCGAAGAAGTCAAGAAAAGCCTGGCGGATCTCCGCCGCAGTGGTTGGTCTGGCGATTTTCATGGCGCGCCGTGTTCCTTGCGTCCTAAAACGATATGCTGCCCAAAGGGGCAGCAGCAAGGGGCATTTTATGCCATGTGGGGGCAAATGTCAAAGGCCCACAGCGCGGCAAAAGTTGCGGAAATTCGCGCACAGCCTGCGTTCATAGTATCAAAGACCATGCGCATCGGCGCTCACAGCGCTGGCCAAAGCCACCCAAACCAAAGGAGTTTCCAACCATGGCAGACGTAACCCAGTATCACATCCTGTTCTACGGCACCAACGACGGCTACCAGGGCAACCGGGCGCAGATTGCGCTCTACACCGGCAGCCAGTGCATCGGCTATGTGCGCTTCCACGACCCGGGCATGCCCTTCCCGGCCGACGCCGTACAGGCCAACGGCCAGACCATCATGCACCTGCCCACGACCCTGTTCGACGGCGTGCTGGACGTGCTGCGCAACGAGAAGCCGATCACCTTCTACTTTGCGTCCAACCATGCCTTCCTGGGCACGGGCGCCACTGAGCCAGTGGGCGAAGCGGAAGGTTAACCGCCTGGCTCGCCGCGCCTGAGCCGCCAAGAGGGGGAATTCGCCGCACGGGTGGAGTTGGCGTAAAAATGCGCCGGCTTCACCCGTGGCGCGTCCTGTGATTTCGTTTGGCGCGCAGCTTGTATCGTGGGGTTGCATTACGGTCTCAACCCGATCCGCGATCGCCAGCTTTGAGGCAAAGATAGGTCAAAATTAGGGTTTTCAGTGAGGCAATTCGCTTTCTTGACACGCTTAGTGAAAAGTTGTACACTACCGGCCAGTGGTGGATTTCACTACTCGGTCGGAAGCGATCTCGTGGCGCTGATATCATGCAGCGCAGCGCACGCCTCATTCCACAGCGGGCCTTGATGGATCGACGACTTCTTCGTCCTCCAAAGAACAGGATGGGCAAAGAGGTCGCCAAGCAGCAGGCAGAAGGAATACCCATGACAACCACGAATAGCCGCGATTTTTCCGAGACCGCCCCCCCCCCGTCTCGAAGGGACGGAAGCAAGCTCCGCTCTGGCGGCGGCGAGACGTTCATGTCTGCTTGTTGACGGCTTTGTTGATTGCGCTGCTGGCGTTTTTTGCCCTGGCAGCCAGCGAAGCTGACGAAGGGGACGTCATTGTGGCGTCGGCGAGTTCTGCCCAGAATTCGCACAGCGCCAC
>JACSRL010000490.1 GCA_014879765.1 Anaerolinea sp.
TGAGAGGCCCTGACTAACCCGCTACTCAACCCGCAGAGCCGTATCGAGACCCGTTTTGCGTAAGTCCTGGCCTGTTCTCCCACAAGCAAGCCGTAGCCACACCGCGTCGCGTCTCCACGCTTCGTGTCTTCGCGTTTCGTGTCTTCGTCCCCTTCGTGCCTTCGTGGCCCAAACGCCTCGGTCCCCCACGGCAATTGAGCATTCACTATGAAACACGCCGGGCGATTCACGCCCTTCTACGGAGTCGTCGTCGCCTTGCTTGGTCTGACCTTCCTGCTGGCCGGCTGTTCAGCCTTCCAGCCGGAGCCGACAGCCACGCCCACGCCCACTGAGACGCAGACGCCCACCGCGACGACCACACCGTCGCCCACCGCGACGGCCAGCCCCACGGCGACGGCCACGGCGACGGCCACTTCCACGGCTACCGCCACGCCGACGACCAGCGCGACGCCGACGGCCACGCTGACCGCGACCGCGACGCTGACCACGACCTCAACGGTGACGGTCTCCGCTGCACAGGCCACCATCACCCCCATCACGCCGGGGGGGCCGTGGCCGACGCCCGATGTGGCCCAGGCCAGCGACCACTTCTGGCTGGGCCGGCCCACCGGGCCGAACACCACGCAGTGGGCCAGCCCCTTCTACCCCTACGGCAGCACCGGCCAGGGCCAGTATCTGCTACACCACGGCGCGGACATCGGCAATCCGGCGGGCACGCCGCTGCTGGCGCCGGCCGACGGCGTGGTGGTCTTCGCCGGCTCGGACAGCCAGATACCCATGGGGCCGACGACCGACTTCTTCGGCAACGCGGTGGTCATCGAGCTGGATCGACGCTTCGACGATCAGCCGGTGTTCGTGCTGCTGGGCCACATGAGCCGCGTCGACGTGCAGGTGGGGCAGCGGGTGGCGCGCGGCCAGCAGGTGGGCCAGGTGGGCAGCGCCGGCATCGCCCTGGGCCCGCACGTACACATCGAGGTGCGGGTCGGCGTAAACGACTACGACCATACCCGCAACCCGGAGTTCTGGCTGGAGCCGCTGCCCGGCCACGGCGCGCTGGCCGGCCGCGTGCTGACGGCCGACGGACGCCACCTGCCCAACGTGTCGCTGCTGCTTTACCCCGGCCCGGCCTTCAACTCCCCGCGCTACTACACCTCCACCTACGTGGATGCCCTGGGGCTGATCTTCCCCGACGACCAGTGGGGCGAGAACTTCCTGCTGGCCGACCTGCCGGCCGGCCCCTACATCGTGGAAGCCTCCATCAACGGCAAGACCTACCGGCAAGAGATCGTGATCCGGGCTGGCGAGATGACCTGGATGGAGCTGAGGACGAGTGATGAAGGATGAGTGATGAGGAGCCGCGTTCATCATTCATCCTTCATCATTCGGTGGGGGTGGGGCCAAACCAGTGGGCCATGAGCGCGTCCAGCGTGCCGTCAGCTTGCAGCGTCTGCAAGGCGGTGCTCACCTGCCGCTGCAGCTCCGGGGCCTTGCGCGGCAGGACGATGACGTAGGGGTCTGAGACGATCACCTCAGGGGAGATGGCCAGACGCGGATCCGCGGCGCTGGCCTGCAAGGCGCTGATGTGATCCACCAACGCGGCGTCGGCCTGGCCCTCGGCCACCGCCAGCAGGGCCGCCTGTGGGGTGTCCTCGGGCAGCAACACCAGGTCAGGAAAACGGCGGCGCAGCAGGCGGGCCTGCACATCCCCCTCGGAGCCCCACTCCACCGCCAGCCGCCGGCCGGCCAGGTCATCCAGCGAGCCAACCGCCCCGGCGCCGACCGCAGCGCCAGCTTCCAACTTGTCGCCGGCCGGGGTCACCAGCACCAGCCCAGCCTCGAAATAGGCCGGGGAAAAGGCCACATCCTGGGTGCGCTCCGGCTGATAGGGCAGGGCCGAGATGGCGCTCTCCAACCGGCCAGTCTGAACCGCGTCCACCAGGCCGTCGAAGCCGAGGCCCTCGAACTGCACCTCCACCCCCCAGGTCGCGGCAATGGCCCGGGCCAGGTCCACATCGAAGCCGATGGGCTGGCCGGCCGCGTCCAGCGCCTCGAACGGGGGAAAGCTGGGATCCAGCCCGACGCGCCACTGGCCGGCGGCCAGGATGTGCTCCCACGTGCGGTCGCGGCCCAGGCCGGTGGTTCGCCAGAAGAGCAGCGACAAAGCTGCCAGCAGCAGCAGGCCAGCCAGGGCCAGCCAGGCCCAGCGCAGCCGCCGCTCAGTTCTCTTGGCCGTGGGCATAGCGCTGCGTCTCCAGATAGATGGCCTTGGTCTGGAAGTCAGGGGTGACAAAGGTGAAGTAGTCCTGGTAGGTGCGGGCCGGGGCAGGGTAGCGAAAGGCCCACAACGCCACGACATCGACCCACGGCCATTCCTCCAGCGCCTTCTGAAAGGCGCGCAGGGTGTAGCTGATGCGCTGGCCAGGCCGCACGGCGCGCGTCCAGCGGGGATGATCGTTCCAGCCGCCTTCGGTGATCATGATCGGCTTGGCCTCGTCGCCGTTGGCCACCATGATCGCGCGCAGCAGCTCGATACGGGCGAAGTTGATGGCGTCGGGCGCGGCCGGCTCGTCGGGTGCGAATTTGCCGCCGTAGGCGTGCGCGGCCAGGATGTCGAAATAGGGAGCCGCGCCCGCGTCGTACATGGCCTGCAAGTAGTGCAGATCATCCATGCCCCACTCGCTGCCCGGCGGCGCCAGCGTCGGCGCCAGCGCGCCCCCCAGCACCTGCACCGCGGGGTTGGCCTCCTTGGCGCGCGTGTAGGCCACCTGCAGCATTCTGGTGTAGCCGGCCGGGTCCACCGGCCGGTAGCCCCACTCCAGGCTCAGGTTGGGCTCGTTCCAGATGATGATGTAGTTCACCTGGTCGCGGTAGCGCCGGACGAACTCATAGACGTAGTCGCCGAAGGCCGCGTAGTGCTCCTCGTCCAGGTAGAGGGGGGAGGTATCCTTGGGCCTGGCCCATTGGGGCGCGAAGCCGAGACGGGCGATCACCTCCAGGCCCTGCGCGCTGGCGTGCTGGATCACCATGTCGCTGTGCTGCCACAGGCCCTGGCCGGGCCGGTCAGGCTCGACGTAGGCCCAGGGGAAGTACTCGACGATCCAGGGCGCGCCCATCGCGCGCACCATCTCCAGGGTGCGCTTGATCTTCCACTCCTCCACCTCGTCGGTCAGGCGGGTGTGAACGCCCAGCTTGGGGTTGATGGTGCTGACAGTCTGCTGAGGGCCGACCGTCACCAGCGGCCGCGGCGGCAGGCTGATCAGAGCCGCCAGCGCGGCCAGCATCAGCAGCTTGAGCAGCAGGCCACGCCGGCGGCTGACAAAGGCCGCGCCGGCGGCGATTCTGGCATAGAAGGAAGGTCGGGACACTGTCAGGTAAAACCTTGTCGTAGGTTGCGGTGCTCGCGGCGCGCGGGAAGCAGGCAGGAGCCCGACTGAACCGTGTCGATTATAGCATGGGTGTCCGCGCGGTCTGTAATCCGCGGCCAGGTCCGATCCCACGCCGCGCAGCCGGGCCAACGCTTCGCCGTCGCGCCCAGGTTGGCCGGGCTCTGGAGGATAAAAAGATGCGAGGACAGGCCGCCGATCGGTGGCCTGTCCTCGCGGTCGTGCGTGTCTTCCCAGATCGCACGACAGGTTGGTTCCCCCAAGGTAAAGAGGTGGCGTGTCGCCTCGCCACGACTTCAACCAACCTTTGTGTCTATTATAACACAATCTGCCAGAAATGGAACCACAAAAGAGCCGAATTTTCCTTACAATTTTGTCACCGTTCGACCGCGGCGCAAAACCTCTGAACTAAGGCACGATTCTTGCTGGGAACTTGACGAATGGCATGGCGTCAGGTATACTGCCCCCGTAGTTCAACCGGCGGCAGCCAGGCAGGAAGACTCTCCATCGATCTGTGTTCGCTGTCGCATTCGTGGGTAGGGTCGTCTTGATGCAAGGATAGTCTCGTCATGTCAGCCAGACGCAATGAAGGCGTCAAAGTTTTTACACTAGGAGGTGCGTACCATGCGATTCTTCCGGGTTGTGATCCTGACAGTGCTTGCGGCGCTGCTGCTTAGCGCCTGCGGTGCAGCCACAGTTCCCACCACTGAGGAGACGACGGACAGCGGCCAACGTTTCCTTATCTCCCTCCCCCGCCTGGTAGTCGACGTCGACAGCGACGGAGAGGCATCGGTCAACGGGCTCAGCATTGATGCGGTCAACGCCATCATCCCCGGGGCCCCGCTGCCTGATCTCACCGTCAACCCCTACTATGTCGACTGGATGACCAACACCAACATTCAGCATCTGGAATTTGTCAGCACTGACAACGGGGTGTTCATCTTTGCCAACGGTGAGCCGCTGCCCTTCCTGGCCTGGGATGGCGATTCGCTGACCAACCTGGGAACCCTGGCTGGCATTGCCAATTTGCCCTACGGCAACCTGATCACCCGTCTGGTGCCCATCGTGCAGCGCACCGGCCTGGACATCGTCATGCGCTTCCCGACCCAGCCTGGCGCGACCGAGATCGCCGTTCGCGATCCCAGCGTGGCGCCGGAGGCCATGCAGCCGGTGACCGAAGAGACAACGCCCTCCTTCATTACCCGCATCGACGTGAACTATGACGCCAACGGCGTGCCCACCATCGCCGGCATCAGCAGCCGTGACCTGGCCGAGGCCGGGGTCTTCCTGCCCATCGAACTGACGCCGCAGACCCTGGCGCAGCTCAAGAGCAACAACGTGAAGGAGATGCGCTTCGTCACCGGGGCAAACGGCGTCTTCATCACCGTCAACGGCGAGGCTTTGCCGCAGGTCAGTTGGAACAGCGCGCTGCTGACCAACAGCGCCGATCTGTACGCACAGGTCAACCCCGACAGCCCCTACATCGCGCTGGCCAAGCTGCTGCTGCCGGAGCTCTCCAACCTCGACATTGACCTGCGCGTGACCCTGGAATAGCCAGAGGCATCCCAGGCTTAGTTAAGGAGCATAACACACGTGAAAAGTCGTTATCAAGGGCTCCGCGGTTTCGGTACACTGGCCCTGGTCATCGCCTGGATCCTGTTGATTCTGGGCATCCTGGCCGCCATCGGCACCTGGCTGGGGCTCAGCTCGCTGGCCACCCAGCTCACCGGCCAAAGCGCAGGATGGACGATCTTCTCTGCCCTGCCGGGGCTGCTCTTTGCCATCCTGGCCTTCGTTCAGTTCTACATCATCGGCAAGGTCTTGCACCTGCTGGTCGACCTGGACGCCACCGCGCTGGATGTGCAACAGAAGGTGCAGACGCCGGTCGCGGCTGCCGGGCCCGGCGAGGCCACAGCCGATATCTCCGGTGAACTGAAGCGCCAGGCCAAGCTGATCGCCTCCAATCTGGAGGCCACCCAGGCGCTGCAACAGCAGCTCAGCTCGATTCAGAGCCGGATCGGCGCCGTGGCAACGCCGGCCGCGGTAGCGGCGCCGGCCGCCCCCTCCCGCTCGTCCATGACCGCTGAAGAGGTGGCAACTGGACAGCAATCGCCCGCCCGGATCACCCAAGCCGCCTCCCGCTCGTCCATGACCGCTGAAGAGGTGGCAACCGTCGTTGCTGCCGTCGTCGTCGAGTAGCTATCTCCGGATTATCCAGGCGCGGCCTGCGCCGCGGCGCATGACCTGCAAGTGACGAGACCCTGGCTTCTCTGAAGGTAGGGTCTCGCTTTTCCGTCGTGATCCGACTTGCGCAATCAGACACGATCTGGTAGAATTCGGGCATCGTCGAATATCCCCGGCGCCGGCTCGGTCGCCGGCCAGCCCTTCATTCGTTAGCTTCGAGGAACCTATGCTGAAACTGAACGCGAAACAGTGGGTCTTGATTGCGGTGTGCTTTGCCGTCGCCGCCGTGGTCAACTACCTGATCTGGCTCATCGCCATGGGCAAGCCTGGCGAGATCAGCGGTTTCTATCACATCCTGAACACGCTCTGCCTTGGAGCTGCCTTCCTGATCGTGGCCGACCGCTTCGCGAAGACGCAGATCTACAAGTAACGGTCAACGCGGGCTCGGTCGGCCCCTACCGGAGGCGCTGCGAATGACCGGCCTGAGCAAGTTTGTTTTGGGTGTATTTGACTCTGGTTGAACGAGTAGGTGGCCAGCGCAGGTGCAGGTGTCGAGACCGAAGCGGGTCGCGTGGTAGACCGCTCCGGTCTCGACACTTGCGCCGCACGCACGTGCAGGTGTACGCTGGAATTGGCTGCCCTTATGCGACGCGCGTTACCTCAACCCGCTTCCCCACTCCGGGGTGCTTCGCAATCGACCTACGCTAACCAA
>JACSRL010000466.1 GCA_014879765.1 Anaerolinea sp.
TTGTTGGTCGGGCCGCCGTTGACGTTGACGCTGGCCACCGCGCCGTGCAGGCCGAAGTCCAGCACCGACGGAATTTGGCCGGCTGTGGTATAGGCGCTCAGATTGGCGGCGTTGCCGTCGAAGACCTCGCCGAACATGGTGAAGTCCGGCTTGCCGTTGGCCTGCGCATAGGCGATCACCTCAGGCGCCAGCTCCTGCCACAGCTCCATGTGGACGTGCTTCACCGTGTCCAGGCGGAAGCCGTCGATGTCGTAGTCATCGATCAGATTCTTGAAGATCTCGCTGTAGCCGCTGATCACGTCGGGGTGCGAGGTGAAGAGGTCGTCCAAGCCGAAGAAGTCGCCGTAGATGGTGCTCTCGCCGCTGAAGGTCGAATCGCCGCGGTTGTGGTAGTAGATCGGATTGTTCAGCCAGGCCGGATTTTTGGCCGTGGCGTCGCCCGGATCGTTGAAGACTGGCGTGTAGGGGAAGCTGACGTCGGGATCCAGCTCCGGGAAGTTGCCGGTGCCCACGTAGTCCATGTCGTCGAAGGCCACGCCGTTGGCATCCTTGAAGGGATAGTCGGTCTTGTTGCGATAGGTGTGAACACCCTCGGCGTAGTCGATGACGTCGGCCGTGTGGTTGACCACCATGTCGAAGAAGACCTTGATGCCCGCGTCGTGCGCCTCGGCCACGAAGGCCTGCAGCTCCGCGTCGGCGCCCAGGTGCGGATCGGCCATCTCGTAGTCCAGGATCCAGTAGCCGTGGTAGGAGCCGCCGATGCCGAAGGCGGTGGAGCTGTCCGGCCCGGTGGGCGCGTTCTTCAGCACCGGGGTCATCCAGATGGAGGTGACGCCCAGCCCGGCCAGATAATCCAGCTTGCCTTGCAGGCCGGCCAGGTCGCCGCCGTGGTAGAAGGACTTGTCGGTGGGCAGGAAGCCGGTCTGCGCCAGCGTGCCGCCGGGGAATGCGCCCTCGTCGTTGCTGGGATCGCCGTTGTCGAAGCGGTCGGGCAGCACGAAGTACATCACCTCGTCCTGGATCGCCCCCTGCACCGGCTCAGCCACCAGATCCTCATCGCCGATGGGGCTGGCCACCTCTTCCCACACCTCGTTGGTCGCGCCGTTGTAGGAGAAAGTGACCGCAGCGCCGCCGGCCGGCACGCTGAAGGCGCGGTTGCTGGCCGGGAAAGCCACGTCCCAGCTCTCGTTCAACGCCACCTTGTACTCCCAGTTGCCCGCGGGCACCGTGGCGCTGAAGGTGTAGACGCCATCGCCATCGCGGTCCTTCATCCAGGTCTTCAGGTTGTCGGGCGACCAGTCCGAGCCGCCGATCGCGCCGACGAAGTTGCCAGCGATCACCGGGATGGTGGTGTTGGGACGGCTGGCCACGAAGTTGTCGCTGCGATCATAGTAGAAGCGCACATCGCCGCCGGTGCTGGTGAAGGGGACGTTGTCGCCGTTGGGCACGCCGTTGACGCCGTAGTTCTCCTCCCAACTGCCGCCCACGGTGGCTTTGAACTCGTAGCTGCCTGCCGGAACCGGCGCGTTGAACTTCCAGACGCCGTCGCTGTTGGCGTCGCTGGCCCGGGTGGCCAGGTTGTCGGGGGCCCAGTCGTTGCCCAGCCCGGCCGCGTTGACCCAATTGCCGGGGAAGGTGACCAGCAGATCCGCCGGCGCGGCCGCCGGCGCCGCCGCCAGGCTGGCAGCCGGCAGCAGGCCAGTGACGATCATGGCGATCATCACAAGAAAAGAAATAAACCGATGTCTGTTCATCGCAGACTGACCTCCTCGTCGAGATAGGTGAAAACTGGGGCCGACGGCGCCGCCGGCCAAGGGTTGAATTGCCAGGCGCCAGGCGCGAGGCGCAAAAAAAGCCGATCACCTTTCGGAAAAGGCAATCGGCTCAACAGCTCGGTTCAGGAAGTGCTGTGCAGGGTCATCGATGACATCCGCGATTCTGGGCTTTGGCGAAGCAGCGGCGGCATTATGCCACACCGTGTAGCTTCGTGCAATTTCCGACAAGTTGTTCGATCCGAGACTGCGAAAGTCGCCGGCGCCGGCCGCATGCTGGTTTTGCGGCGAGCAGTTACGTCTTGCGGCGCGTTGCGCACTCTTCACACACCTTGGGCCAGCGCGACGATGCGCGTCACCACCTGCCCGATGGTCAGCGCGGTGCTGTCCACGATCACCGCGTCGGCGGCCGGCCGCAGCGGCGCCACCGCGCGCGTCGAATCGATCGCATCGCGCCGCCGCACCTCGGCCAACACGGCTTCGTAGTCGCGCTGCCCGCCGCGCGCCTGCTCTTCCTGCCAGCGCCGCCGCGCCCGTTCTTCCGGCGAGGCATCCAGATAGATCTTGAGCGGCGCATCAGGCAGCACCACCGTGCCGATGTCGCGCCCAACCATTACCATGCGGCCGCGGCTGGCCAGGCGGCGCTGTTGCGCCACCATGGCCACACGCACGCCGGCATAGGCCGAAACCTGCGACACGTTGTTGGCCACGGCCGGCTCGCGGATGGCCCAGGTCACGTCCTGGCCGTTGACCAGCACTGTGTATTGGCGGCCGTCGGCGGCCTCCCCGGCCGGCAGCACGTCGATCTCCGCCGCCTGGGCCAGCGCGGTCACGGCCGTTTCATCGTCGATAGCCACTCCTCGCGCCTGTGCCAGCCAGGTGGCCGCGCGGTACATGGCGCCCGTGTCGAAATAAAGGTAGCCCAGCCGGTCAGCCACGGCCGCGCCCACCGTGCTCTTGCCAGACGCGGCCGGCCCATCGATGGCAATCACCACCGCCGCCCCGTCATGCTGAGGCTCGGCGAAGCATCCCGTGTCCTTGCGGTGCGACGTCATGATTTACGCGGCTTCTTGGGGCCTGATTGCTGAGGCCGGCCAGGGCGCGGCTCGCGGCTGCCCTGTGGCGATCGATTGCCGGCCGCGCGCGGCCCGGCCGGCCTGGGGCCAGACGGCCGCGGCCCGGCAGGGCCACGATACGGCCCGCGCGGACCCGGCCCGCGCTCCGGTGCATCCTCACGCCGCGGCCCAGCCGGCCTGGGGCCAGACGGTCGCGGCCCGGCAGGGCCACGATACGGCCCGCGTTCCGGCGCATCGTCACGGCGCGGCCCGACCGTGCGCGGCCCGGTGGGACGTGGCCCGCGCTCCGGCGCATCGTCGCGCCGTGGCCCAGCCGGCCTGGGGCCAGACGGTCGCGGCCCGGCAGGGCCGCGATACGGTCCGCGCGGACCCGGCCCGCGTTCCGGCGCATCCTCGCGGCGCGGCCCGGCCGTGCGCGGCCCGGAGGGACGTGGCCCGCGCTCCGGCGCATCCTCACGCCGCGGCCCAGCCGGCCTGGGGCCAGACGGCCGCGGCCCGGCGGGGCCACGATACGGTCCGCGCTCCGGCGCATCGTCACGCCGCGGCCCGGCCGTGCGCGGCCCGGTGGGACGTGGCCCGCGCTCCGGCGCATCGTCACGCCGTGGCCCAGCCGGCCTGGGGCCAGACGGCCGCGGCCCGGCAGGGCCACGATACGGCCCGCGCTCCGGCGCATCGTCACGGCGCGGCCCGACCGTGCGCGGCCCGGTGGGACGTGGCCCGCGTTCCGGCGCATCCTCACGCCGCAGCCCGACCGGCCTGGGGCCAGACGGCCGTGGCCCAGCGGGGCCACGATACGGCCCGCGCTCCGGCGCATCGTCACGCCGCGGACCGACCGTGCGCGGCCCGGAGGGACGTGGCCCCCGCTCCGGCGCATCCTCACGCCGTGGCCCGGCCGGCCTGGGGCCAGACGGTCGCGGCCCAGCGGGTTTTGGCCCTGGCCGCGGCCCGGCAGCCTGGCGCGCCGCGGCCACACCGGCCACCTCACGCCGCCGCGGCGCCACCGACGGCCCGGCGCCCTCCACCTCCTCCACCAGATTTTCCAGCTCGCGGCGGGTCAGCGGCCGGCTTTCCCCCGGCCGCAGCTTGCGATCGAGCTTGAGCGAGCCGACGCCGATGCGCACCAGACGGCGCACCTGCATGTTCTCGGCCGCGGCCATGCGCCGGATCTGCCGCTTGCGTCCCTCGTGCATGGTGACGTGCAGCCAGATCCCCTCGACCGCGTCAGGGTCGTCGCTGGGCGGCAAGACGACCGCATGTTCCAACACGCGCCACTGCGATGGGGCCGTGACCCCATCGTCCAACTGGATGCCGCGGCGATAGCGGGCCAGGGTGTCGCTGCCTGGCGGGCGATCGACCAGCACCAGATAGGTTTTGGTATGCTCGAAGCGGGGATGGCTGAGCTTGAGGGTGATGTCCCCGTCGTCGGTCAGCAGCAACAGCCCTTCGCTGTCCAGATCCAGCCGGCCGACGGGGTAGAGCCGCAGCGGCCCTTTGAGCAGCGATTCCAGGCCGGGCCGGCCGCGCGGGTCGTCGAAGACCGACAGCACGCCGGCCGGCTTGTAGAGCATCAGATAGGTGCGCCGGGTTGAGGGCCGCGCCTTGAGCAGATCGCCGTCGACGCGCACCTGGTCCAGCGCAGGATCGACCTTGACGCCCAGCTCTTTGACTACCTGGCCGTTGACCGTCACCCGGCCAGCCTCAATCAGCGCGTCGCAGGCCCGCCGCGAGGCGATTCCGGCGTTGGCCATGACCTTGTTCAATCGTTCTTGCGCCATGTGCCCTCCTACTGAGCACAGCTAAAGGATGGGAAAATCTGTCGGGCAGCGTGAAACGTGAAACGTGAAACGTGAAGCGTGACCGGAGGGTTTGTTTGTATGGCGGAGCACGTTGCACGTAACTCGTAACTCGTAACTCGTAACCGGAGAGCTTTTGGGTGTGTTGGAAATGAGTTGGTTAGCGTAGGTCGAGTAGCGGGTTGAGGTAACACGCGTCGCATAAGGACAGCCGAATCCAGCGTATCGAGACCGAAGCGGGTCTAGCGCGCGACCCGCTCCGGTCTCGATACGGGCCAGGCGGCAGCTTTCGGCACCCAGAAGTTGGTTGCGTTTAAGTTGCTTATGAGGCAAATGCCGCCTGGCCCTACTCGACCTACGCTGGCCTACTATACCGTTCAACCAGATTCAAACACACCCAAAGCTTTTCCACATCACGTCTCACGCATCACGCCTCACGTTTCACGCCTCACGTTTCACGCCTCACGTGGGCGACCAGCACGCAAATCAGTCGTCGGCCGCCACGGCGGGCGCTTCGGCCAGCAGTTGGTTGCCCAGATACCAGCGCACCACGCCGATGGGCTGGTTGGGTGTGGGGGTGGACACGGTCTGTACCAACAGGGGACGGACCAGCGGCCACTGCCACAGGGGCAGAAACAGGTCGGGCGGAGCGGGGGCCACCACGCGCAGCGGCCGGCCATCGGCGCTGCGCAGCCAACTGACCGGGCCGCTGAGCTGCGGCGCCGGGGACCAACGCCAGAAGCTGAAGAAGTGATCGAAGATCGCGGTCGCATCGCGGTAGCGATCCTCGCTGCCCAGAACGACGGCGATCTCCCGGTGTCCATTCTGGCTGACCGAGGCCACCACGTTCTGGCCCGCGGCCAGGGTGGTGCCGGTCTTGACGCCGTCGGCCCCGGCATAGCTGCCCAACAGCTCGTTTTGGTTGAAAAGCTGGCGGCCGGCCGCGGTGTGGGCCGAGGTGGCCACCATCTCGCGGAAGAGGGGATAGCGCAGCGCGGCCTGCGTCACCAGCCACAGGTCATAGGCGCTGCTGGTGTGATCGGGCGCGTCCAGACCGTGCGGGTTGACGAAGTGGCTGTTGACCATGCCCAGCTCGGCCGCGCGCTGGTTCATCAACGCAGCAAAGGCGTCGGCGCTGCCGGCCACGTGCTCGGCCAGCGCCATGGCCGCGTCGTTGCCGGAGCTGAGCAGCAGCCCCCACAGGAGATCCTCGACGGTCAGCGTCTCGCCGGCCACCAGGCCCATGGAGGATTCGCCCACCAGCGCGGTGGGGGAAACCACCACCTGGTCGGCCAGGTTGGCCCGCTCGAACACCAGCAACGCGGTCATGATCTTGGTGGTGCTGGCTATGGCGCGCGGCTGGTGGGCGTTCAGCGTGGCCAGCACCTGGTGGGTGTCGCTGTCTGCCAGCAGCGCGGCCTGGGCGGAAAGGGGGGGCAACTGCTGCGCGGCCTGCTGCGCGGCGATCTGTTCAGGGTAGATGGGCAGATCGCCCGGCTGGCTGCCCTGCAACACCGGCCCGCCCGCGCCCATGGTCAACAGGCCGAGGAGGGCGAAGACGGCGAAGCGTGAGACGTGAAGCGTGAAGCGTGAGGCGTGAAGCGTGAGGCGTGAGGCGTGAAGCGTGAGGCG
>JACSRL010000300.1 GCA_014879765.1 Anaerolinea sp.
GATACGCCGGGTCTCGATACGCCGGGTCTCGATACGCCGGGTCTCGATACGCCGGGTCTCGATACGCCGCAGACGGCTACTCGACCAACGGCTACTCGACCGACGGCTGCGCGACCGGCGGCTACTCGACCGGCGGGTACCCGGCCGGCGCTGCATCCCTTGCAGCAGGCCTTTATCGACACCGGCGCCATCCAGTGCGGCTACTGCACGCCGGCGCAGATCATGGCGGCCAAGGCGCTGCTGGAGCGCCAGCCCAACCCCAGCGAGGCCGAGGTGCGCGAGGCTATCGCCGGTGTGCTCTGCCGCTGCACCGGCTACGTCAGGCCGGTGGAGGCGATCTTGCGCGCGGCGGCCATGCTGCGCGGCGAAAGCGTGCCGCCGGTGGCCAACCCGCCCACAGTCAATACCCTTGATCGCTTCTTCGAGCCGGATGCCATGCCGGTGGACGATGGCCCGGAGCCGGCAGGCCACGGTGGGACAGATACCGACACCGATGTGCGCACCCGCACCCAGACCCCGGTGCTGGTGGTCGCGCCGCCGCAGACCAAAGTGGTCAACAAGCCGGAGATCAAGGTCGATGCCGTCAAGCTGGCCAAGGGGCGCGCGGTCTTCACCGACGACATGGAGCTGCCGGGGATGCTCTACGCCGCGCTGCTGACCAGCCCGCACGCCCACGCCCGCATCCGCGCCATCGACACCGCCGCGGCCGAGCGGCTGCCCGGCGTCCACGCGGTGCTGACCTACAAGAACACGCCGCGGGTCATGTTCGCCTCCGGCGGACAGAGCTACCCCCAGCCGCCTCCCTTCGATCAGGTCAGCCTGGACTACAAGGTGCGCCACCACGGCGACCGCGTGGCTGCGGTGGCCGCCGAGACGCCGGCCATCGCCCAGGAGGCGCTGCGGCTGATCCAGGTGGACTACGAGGTGCTGCCCGCGGTGCTGGACCCTGAGGAAGCCATGCAGCCGGGCGCGCCGGTGATCCACGACGAGCCGGACGCGGTCAAGATCCACGACGCGGCCCGCAACCTCGTCCACCACCTGCACGCGGCCTACGGCGACGTGGAGGCCGGTTTCGCCGCGGCCGATTACGTTTTCGAGGGCCGCTACTACACCCATCAGGTGCAGCAGGCCAGCATCGAACCGCACGTCTGCATCACCTGGTGGGACGAGGACGACCGGCTGGTGGTGCGCACCTCGACCCAGGTGCCCTTCCATGTGCGCCGCATCATCGCGCCGCTGGTGGGGCTGCCCATCCGCCGCATCCGCGTGGTCAAGCCGCGGATCGGCGGCGGCTTCGGCGGCAAGCAGGAGATGCTGCTGGAGGACCTGTGCGCGCATCTGACCGTGGCCACCGGCCGGCCGGTGCGCATGGAGTACAGCCGCGAGCAGGAATTCACCAGCGCGCGCAGCCGCCACCCGGAGATTCTGCGCTACAAGACCGGCGTGCGCCGCGATGGCACGCTGGCGGCCATGGAGCTGCGCATGGTGGCCGACTGCGGCGCCTACGGCACCCACGGCCTGACCGTGCCCACAGTCTCCGGCTTCCGCGGGCTGACCACCTACAAGGCCGACGCGCTGAAGTGGGACTGCCTGGTGGCCTACACCAACAAGCCGACCCCCGGCGCCTATCGCGGCTACGGCGCGCCGCAGGCGCTCTTTGCGCTGGAGACGCACATGGAGGAGATCGCCCACGCGCTGGGCTGGGATCCCATCGAGTTCAAGCGCAAGAACTGGGTCAAGGAAGGGGATGAGCTGGTGCTGGCGCGGGCCATGGGCGAGGGCCGCGAGGGCTTCGAGCAGTGGGTCCACAGCAACGGCCTGGACGAGTGCGTGGCCGCGGGCGCACAGGCCATCGGCTGGCCGCGCAAGGCTGACCCGGCCTGGCGCGCGGTGCCGGGCAAGCCGCACCTGCGCCGCGGGCTGGGCTTTGCCGTCTGCATGCACGGCACCGGCATCGCCGGGCTGGACATGGGCGCGGCCAGCATCAAGCTCAACGACGACGGCTCGGTCAACCTGTTGATGGGCGCCACCGACCTGGGCACCGGCTCCGACACCATCCTGGCCCAGATCGCGGCCGAGACGCTGGGCCTGCCGTTGGAGGAGGTGGTGGTCTACTCCTCCGACACCGATTTCACCCCCTTCGACACCGGCGCCTACGCCAGCAGCACCACCTACATCTCCGGCGGAGCGGTGCTCAAGGCGGCCGAGGAGGTCTCGCAGCAGATCCGCAGCCACGCGGCCAAACACTTCTTCGGCGGCCTGGAGGCTGACCGCCTGTGGCTGGAGGACAGACAGGTCTGCGGGCCGGGCGGGCAGCGGGTGTCGCTGGAAACCGTGGCCCTGCACGCCACACACCAGGCCGACCAGCACCAGATCATGGCCACCGCCAGCCACATGAGCTATCTCAGCCCGCCCCCCTTCGCCGCCCAGTTCGCCGAGATCGAGCTGGACACCGAGACGGGACAGGTGGAGGTCAAGAAACTGGTGATGGCTGTGGACTGCGGCGTCGCCATCAACCCCATCACCGCGGCCGGCCAGGTGGAGGGGGGCATGGTGCAGGCGCTGGGCTTTGCGCACAGCGAGGAGATGCCCTACGACGCCGATGGGCGGCTGCTGACCACCGACTTCAGCTCCTATCGCATCTACCGGGCCGACGAAACGCCGGAGCTGGGCGCGATCCTGGTGCAGACCTACGAGCCCAGCGGGCCCTACGGCGCCAAGGCCATCGCCGAGATCCCCAAGGACGGCGTGGCGCCGGCGCTGGCCAGCGCAATCTTCGACGCCACGGGTGTGCGCATGCGTGAGCTGCCCTTGACGCCGGAGCGGGTCTGGCGGGCGCTGCGCGCTTGACCCTTGCGCGATGCGGGGGGGTGTGTTATCATCGGTGTGGATAAAGCGTGCCAAGGCTGCGGTGTGCGAGGTGTGACGTATGGCTGTGATGACGGTTGAACGGCGGGTTGACCGCCTCGAATCTTTGATGGCTGAGCTGACCGACAATGTGAACCGATTGTCGTTGGAGATGCGCGAGTTCAAGCGGGAGATGCGCATCTTTCAGGGCGAGATGCGCGAGTTCAAAGAGGAGATGCGCGAGTTCAAGGAGGAAATGCGTGAGTTCAAAGAGGAGATGCGTGAGTTCAAAGAGGAGATGCGTGAGTTCAAAGATGAGATGCTGGCATTCAAAGAGGAGACGCGCGAGGAGAATCGCCGCATGAACCGCCGCTGGGGCGAACTGGCCAACAAGATGGGCACCCTGGCCGAAGACCTGGTTGCCCCCAGCGTGCCCCGTATCCTGAGCGAGGTTGTGGGCTGTCCGGAGGGACAGATGGCATTCCTGACCGTGCGCTCCAGCCGCCGCCTGCCCAGCGGCGAATCGCGCGAGTTCGACGTCATCTCCGGCTGCGGCGATGTGCTGCTGATCAACGAGACCAAGACACGGCTGGGCCCGCGCGATGTCGACGAGTTCATCCACACCCTGGGACGCGCGCGTGAATTCCTGCCCGAATACGCCGAGCGCAGGATCGTCGGCGCGCTGGCCTCATTCTACGTGGATCCCAGCATCGTGACCTTTGGCGAGCGCCAGGGGTTGATCATGCTGGGGATGGACGATGATGTCATGGCCGTGCTCAACAGCGACGCGCTGCGGCTGCGCTGGTTTTGACAAAAACGGCGCGGCAGCGCCAGGAAAAACCCGGTTTCTGACCGGAAAGCCAACGGCGACTTGACCAGCAAGTCGCCGTTGGCTTTTGTTTGCGGAGATATAGGTTGGGCAGCCAACCCGAACCTACGCCGGCTTGGAGGATTGGCGCTTGGGGGAGCGTCGCCCCAGGCCAAACAGGCTGGCCAAAATGCCGGGGTGTTCGACAGGAGGGGTGGGCGCTTCTTCCCAGTTGCCCTTGCTGCGATCGCTGAGCCAGCGGTCACGCACGGCGGCCGCCTCGGCAAAGGCATTTTGGATGGTATCGTTGTCGCCGGCCGCGATCACCTCGCGCCAGGTCGCCATGCTGTCGATGAAGCTGTCGATCCAGCGCAGCACCTGCTCCGGGCTGTAGAGCATGGCGTCGCTGAAGACGGTTGGATCGGTCGAGAGCAGCCGGGTGGAGCTCTCGAACTGCCCGCCGGCCAGCCGGCGCATCTCACGCCACACCGGCTGGCTGGCCGCGCTGGTCAGCAGAGCCATGCTGGCCAGCGCCGGCAGTTGCTCCACCCCCGCGGTCAGGCCATCGTGCTCCAGAGCGTCCAGGAAATGCGGCTTGGCGCCCAGCCGCGTGGCCAGATCTGAGGCGCTCTTGATGGCCCGCTCGTCGGTGGCGGGGGAGGGACAGATGGCCCAACTGGTACGCTCGAACAGATCGGCGCGCGCGGCCGCGGTCCCGGCCTGGTCGCTGGTCACGATAGGGTGGGTGCCGATGAAGGCCACGCTGGACGGCAGCAGCTCCGCGGCCCAGGCCAGCACCGGCGCCTTGACGCTGGCGGTGTCCAGGACCACCGCGCCCGCGGCCAGATCGCCGGCCAGCGCCTGCATGGTCTCGCGGATGGCTCCCAGCGGCAGGGCCAGGATGACCAACCCGGCCCCGTCGCAGGCGTTGAGCAGGTTCCATTCGGTCTTGTCGACCGCGCCGAGCTTTTTGGCCTGGTCGGCGGCCGCGCCCGATTTGTCGTGGCCGATGATCTCGAAATCTCGCTGCTGGCGACCCAGCGCCAGCCCGATGGAGGCGCCGATCAGACCGAGACCGATGATTGTGATTCTGGGTTTAGGCATGAGTAGATCCTTGTTGGTGAGTGTTCGCCAGGGGTGAGATCGTCAAAGGTGAAATGTGAAGAATGAAACGTGAGGGGCTATCTTCACGGTTCACTCTTCACATCATAGGCCGGAGTTGGCTGGTCAATCCTCTGCTTGCTAACTGGCGTCGTCGGCCGCCTGGAGCAGGGCAAGCAGGTGCTCGAATTCATCGCGTGGCGGGTGGCTTAGCTTCATCTGGTGATGGCGGATCAACCGGGCTGTCAGCGGAGAGCAGCCGGCCTCTTCGGCCAGCCGCGCGCCCAGCTCTGGGTGGTGGGCGTGCAGGTAGAAGGGATAGCGCCAACTGCCGGGATCGTCCCGGCCGGCCTGCTGCACCCAGCCAGGGCGCGCGGCCTGCATCAGCACGATCAGCACCCGGTGCCAGAGCCGCAGACGGCGGCCGGGCAGGGCCGTCTTGGCCGCATCATGCAGCAAGGCGGCCGCGGCCAGGTCAGGCTGGCCGGGCGCGGCCTGCTGCACCCGCCGCAGCACCTCCAGGCTGTGGCGCTGATCGCGCCGCGCCATGCGGTCGAACAGCGCCAGCGCGGCCGCGGGCAAAATTGCGGCGACCGCGGCCTGCTCCTCGGCGCTGACCCGTGGGCGCAAGGAAGCCAGAAACTGCTGCACGCGATACAGAACGCGGCGCAGCCAGCGGCTTTCAGAGGACAGGGTGGCAGGGTGACCGGGTGACAAGGTGACCAGGAGATCGGCTGCTACTGCAAGAGCACTCGCATCAGCGCCTTCGTAGGGCCGACCACGATCCGGCCGAGGATATCCACGCCTGGGATGAAGTTGCCGAGCAGAATCAGGCCAAAGAGCAGCATGGGGCCAACCTGGCCCAGGCGCGCCCATTGCTGGGCCAGAGATTCTGGCAACACCCCCAGCAGCACGCGGAAGCCATCCAGCGGCGGAAAAGGGATCAGGTTGAAGAAAAGCAGGGCAAGGTTCAGGTAGATGAACACCAACAGCACTTTGGCCACCAGGTCGCCGCCGACAAAGCCGGAGGCGCGCCAGAGCAGCGCCACCGCCGTGGCCAGCGCCAGGTTGGACAGGGGGCCGACCACGGCCACCAGGGCCATGCCTTTGCGCCCGCCGCGCAGATTGTAGGGGTTCACAGGCACCGGCTTGGCCCAGCCAAAGCCGACCACGAAGACCAACAGCGTGCCCATCACATCCAGATGCTTCAGCGGGTTGAGGGTCAGACGGCCCAGCTCTTTGGCGGTGGAATCGCCCAGCCGCCAGGCCATCCAGGCATGGGCGAACTCGTGGAGGGTGAACGCCGGGATCAGCGCGATGGCAAAGGCCAGAATCTCTTCAGTCGAACGGTTGAGCACGATCATTTCCTCGCGGCAAGGCGAATAGGTCGAGGCGGAGTAACTGCTCAGGCTCGGCATTAGAAACCGGGTTATTGTCTTGCAGACCAAGGTCATGGCGCCATGAAAGGCCGTTGCGCAGACGAAAACCATGCCCGCACGAG
>JACSRL010000219.1 GCA_014879765.1 Anaerolinea sp.
ACAGCCAGCGTATCGAAACCCAGAGGTCTCGATACGCCGCAGACGGCTACTCGACCAACGCGCGCGGGTATCCTCGGCCTAAGCTGCTCTTCCTCTGTTCGCCCAACAACCCTGACGGCGGGCTGCTGCCCGCGGCCGATCTGGAGCGCCTGCTGCGTCTGCCGCTGGTGGTGGTGGTGGACGAGGCCTACATCGAGTTCGCCCGGCCAGGCGCCTCCTACATCGAGTGGGTGGCCGACCATCCGAACCTGGTCGTGTTGCGCACCTTCAGCAAATGGGCCGGGCTGGGCGGGCTGCGGGTTGGCTACGGCCTCTTCCCACCGGCCATCATCGGGCAACTGTGGAAGATCAAGCAGCCCTACAACGTCAACGCGGCCGGCAGCCAGGCCGCCATCGCCTCCCTGGCTGACCGCGACCACCTGCTGGGCAATGTGGCCAGGATCGTCGCCGAGCGGCAGCGCCTCGCCGCCGAGCTGGCGCGCTTCAGCTTTCTCCAGCCTGTGCCCGGCAGCCAGAGCAACTTCATCCTCTGCCGCGTCATCGGCCGCGACGCGCGCCAGCTCAAGCTGGCCCTGGAGCAGCAGGGCGTGCTGGTGCGTCATTTCGCCAAGCCCGGCGTGGACAACTGCATCCGCATCAGCGTCGGCCGGCCGATGGACACGGACGCGCTGCTGGCGGCGTTGGCAGCGATCACGTGATGCGTAACCTGGAAATAACCCACAACCGGCACACGCCCCTCCGGTCACGCATCACGCATCACGCATCAGAACCTAACTATGCGCCAAGCAACCATCTCCCGAACCACCCATGAAACCTCCGTCGAACTGGCGCTGGCCATCGACGGCAGCGGACAGGCCGATGTGCAGACCGGCATCGGCTTTTACGACCACATGTTGACGCTGTGGGCCAGCCACGGCCTTTTCGATCTGCGGGTGGCCGCACGCGGCGACCTGCACGTGGACGAACACCACACGGCCGAGGATGTGGCCATCTGCCTGGGCAAGGCGCTGGATCAGGCGCTGGGCGATCGGGCCGGCATCGTGCGCACCGCGCACAGCTATGTGCCCATGGACGAGGCGCTGGGCTTCGTGGCCGTGGACCTGGGCGGCCGGCCCTATGGCGTCTTCGAGGCGGCATGGCGCACCCCGCGGCTGGGCGGGCTGGGCACGGACCTGATCGGCCACATCTTCGAGCAGGTGGCCGTGCATGGCCGCATGAACCTGCACGCCCGCGTCCTCTACGCGGCCAACGACCATCACGCCTGCGAGGCGCTGTTCAAGGCGCTGGGCCGGGCGCTGGACGCGGCCACGCAGATCGACCCGCGCCGCGCCGGTGTCCCCTCGACCAAGGGGGTGCTGTGACCTCGACCATCGTCAACGGCGAGTGGCAGGACTTGCCCGGCGTCGCTCATTACCTGGCCGGCCTGATCGACGACGTGTTGATCGAACGCGTCATCTGGGGCCAACCCGAGGGGGCGTCCACTGCCGGCGGCCGTGTGCAGGCTGCGTCCGGCCAGATCTGGTATCGCTTCTGGCTCTGGCGCGACGACCAGGTGGTGGAGCGCTATTTCGACGGCCAGGGCCAGCCGCTGGGCACGCAGGTGGACGTGTGCATGCCCCTGCACGTCGACGAGCACCGGTGGACCGCGCGCGATCTGCTGTTGAACATCTGGATCTCCCCCCAGGGCCGTGTGACCGTGGGCAACGAGGCCGCCTTCGACGCGGCCGTGCAAAGCGGCCAGATCAACGCCGAGGAAGCCGCCTGGGCCGAGGAGCATGTGCGCCGCCTGACCGGGGCCATCGCCCAGCGCCGCTTCCCGCCGGCCATGGTGCGCAACTGGCAGGTGGACCTGCGGCGCATCCAGGATACGCTGGTCAAGCCATGATCGCCATCGTCGACTACGGCATCGGCAACCTGCGCAGCGTGGAGAAAGCCTTTCAGCAGGTAGGCGGCGACGTGCGGCTGACGGCGGACCCGGCCGCGCTGGCCGCGGCGCAGGGAGTCGTCGTGCCAGGGGTCGGCGCGTTCGGCGCCTGTGCCCGCGGGCTGCGCCGCGGCAGCTTCGAGCAGCCGTTGCTGGAGGCGGCCCGCGCAGGCAAGCCGCTGCTGGGCATCTGCGTGGGCATGCAACTGCTCTTCGACAGCAGCCAGGAGATGGGCGAGCACGCGGGGCTGGGGCTGTTGCCCGGCCAGGTGCTGCGCTTCCCCGATGACATGGCCGATCTGGCCGGGCAGCGGCTCAAAGTGCCGCAGATCGGCTGGAACCAGTTGTGGCATGATGGCTCCGATCCCCTGCTGGCGGGCGTGCCCAGCGGCAGCTTCGCCTATTTCGTCCACAGCTACTACTGCGCGGCAGCCGATGAGGCCGATGTGATCGCCTGGACTGACTACGGCATCAACTACCCCTCTGTCGTTCGACGCGGAAACCTGTGGGGGGTACAGTTCCACCCGGAGAAGAGCCAGGCCGTGGGCTTGCAGATTCTGCGCAATTTTGTCGATCTGGTGCAACGATCAGGCGCTGTTTGATCTCATGACGAATAGTCTGGCGGTGATTCGAGCAGTCTCAGTTGAGGTTCGACGTGACCTTTTCTCATGGCAACACCATTCCATGAGTTGACTTCGACATCCTCATTTCCCCATTGATCCCACCCGGGGCGTCGAAAGCGGGCAAACAATTCGAGATAGGGTCCAGGAGAGCACTCTTCTATCAGCCTGTAGATCTCATCTGGTTTGCGCGAATGTTCTCGTTTCTGTGACATCAGAATATTGGTCTGCGTCCGGCCGGGTTGTAGCGTGCGCATATGGCCGCGTGTTCCAAAGAGGACCAGTTCAGTTACATTGCGAAAGTAGAAGCCCACACCTCGTCCGTCAGGGCCGCCATCTTTGCGCGTCTTAAACCACACAAGATTGGTCTTGTAGGTGAAGCCCCAGCGGCGCATAACTTCCAGGCCTTCAGTAACCAACGCATTCGGCACCCACAGGTAAAGATGGCTGCTTGGGGCAGCAACGCGGGCAACAGGGATTTCGCAGATTTCATCCAGGGTCAAAGTTGGATACCGGAGCAGCCGCCGGTGTTCTGGAGCCATTTTGCCCGTGCGATTGGTGAAACGCCATGGGGGATCGGCCAGCACCGTTGAATAAGGTCCGAAGACTTTCGAGGAGAAATCGTCGGCTGCAGACGCTGCAGACGCGATATCGAAGTTATGAGTTGGCATCGTAAAGCAATCTCGTGATCCCAAATACCAGCAATGGACAGCCTGCTCCACCGCCGCCCTGTATTCGAGGAAGCAGTTTCGACATGTGCGTAGTCGAATTGCCGTACGACCTGCCGCGATCGAGCTCGTTGAAGATTCCCTGAAGCTCGTCGCTGCGCGTGATTATCACACCGACCGAAATCACTCTCAGATCGAAAAGCAATCGGAAGTTGTTGAGATCACGGTCATAAAAGGGATCCTTGTTGTTCCACTCGATCTCAAGCGCAATCCGGTTCTTGAAACAATCGATTTCATGCGTGGGAGAATCCAAGGACGCGCCGTCAACGAGAATCCTGGTGTCGAAATTCTTGGGTGTCCAGCCCTTGGTCGCAAGCTCGCTGTCGATCCAGGTGGATATGGGTGACTTGTTTCCACCACCTCTTTCGATCCAACTCTTCTTGAGCCTAAATCTCGACAGAACATCGACCAGATCATTTAGCTCGTCTGGAAAGTCCTTTGCCAAAATAGCACAGGCATGGCGCCACTGGTGGATCTCGTAGTTTTGGCGAATGAACTGCGGAAACACATCTATGGTCATGGTGAGAAGTAGCCTGTCACAGTGAACATCTCATGTCTGATGGCGCGTGGCACATTGGCTTATCTGGAGCGTGAAGGCATTTTAGCACAGAAGTTTTAGTGTGGCAATTGCCTCGGCCACCTTCCTGCGATGGAAATCTTGAGAACTTGGTGATTTGCCCCGCGCCAGTCTTACGGTTACAATTGCCTGGTTGCGAACAGAAGATGTTGTGGCAAACCGGTATCCGGCTGGCTGATGGCCGAACCTGCGCTGTTGTGACGTGTATGTGTGCCAATGTGGCTAAACCAGGACCAGGAGATGGACCACCGCTGCGCGATGTGTTGCGGCTGGGACTGCTGCGCCCGCCGCGAGCGCCGCAGACGCCGACCAGACATGCCTCCCTGCCGCTGAAGCTGGAACTGCAGGCCTTCCAGACCGAGCTGCTGCGCCAGGACTACGCCGATTTCCAGGCCCAGCCGCGTTTCGCCGCGCTGTCGGAGTTCTTCTTCACCGCGCTCTACGCGCCGGCTGATTTCGACCTGCGCAACGAGTCCTTTCGCCGCCTGCACGACTGGCTGACCGGCCTGATCGGCCGCGACCCGGTGACGGTGCTGGCGCGCAGCATCGAGCTGTACGAGCTGACCGACTCGCTGGACGACGATGTGGTCCTGGCATTGCGTGCGGCCGGTGTCGAGACGGGCATTACCCGTCCGGCCTGGGAAGCAGCCTACGGCAAGGTCGGGCGCAGGCTGGATCGCCAACGCCAGGTGGAGCTGCTGGCCGACAATGGCCACGCCCTGGACCTGGCCTGCCGCGTGCCGTTGGTACACACGGAACTGCGGCTCTTCCGCCCCGCGGCCGGCCTGCTGGGCTGGGGCCATGTGGTAGATTTTCTGCTGCGCGGCCACGAGGCCATCACCCGCGCCCGTCCCATCGATCCGCTGCTGGACGCGCTGGCCGCTCGCGAGACAGCGCGTATGGACAGGCTGATCGGCCAGTGAAGCGTGAAGCGTTTGGCGCAACGAGCAATGCCTAACTCGCAACTCGGAATCCGGAATCTCGCTCACGCTTTGCTCTTTTCCGGGTCACGTATCACGCATCACGCATCACGTATCACGTATCACGCATCTTTCCCATCCCCACGAGGTATTATGAAACGCGATATCGACCGCCTGTTGGCGGAACGCAATTTGGACGCCGCGGTGGTGCGCGGCAGCACCCTGAGCAGCCCCACGGTCTACTATCTGGCCGACGGCCACAAGCTGGAGAACGTCACGATTCTGCTGCGGCCCGGCCGGCCGGGCCTGCTGATCCACCACCCCATGGAGCGGGACGACGCCGCGCTGACCGGCATGGAGACCGCGCTGACCACGCAATGGGATGTGCGCAGCATCTCCAAGGCGCTGCAGTGCGACCTGCTGACGGCCCAGGCCGAGCAGTTGCGCCGCATCCTGGCCGACCACGAGGTGCGGGGCCGCGTCGGCTTCTACGGCCATGGCGAGATCGGCCAGGCCCACGCCCTGCTCAGCCAGTTGGCGCGGATGCTGACCGATGTGGAGCTGGTGGTCGAATTCGAAAATGACCTCTTCTCCACCGCCCGCATCACCAAGGATGAGGGTGAAATTCGGGCCATGCGCGATGTGGCAGAACGGGCTGACCGGGTGGTGGCCGCGCTGGTGGAGATGCTCTGCAGCAGCCCGGTGGCCAACGGCAACCGCAACGGGAAGGGCCATCTGCTGGCGGCCGATGGCCAGCCGCTGCGGGTGCGCCACGTCAAGCAATTCATCCACGACCAGTGCGTCAGGCAGGGGCTGGAACAGCCGGGCGGCAACATCTTCTCCCTGGGCGCGGACGCGGGGGTGCCCCACAACCAGGGCAACCCCGACGACGTGCTGGAGCTGGGCAAGGCCATCATCTTCGATTTCTTCCCGCGGCCGGTGGGCGGCGGCTACTTCCACGATATGACCCGCACCTGGAGCCTGGGCTTTGCCCCCAAGGAGCTGGAGCGCGCCTATCAGGACACCATGGCCGTCTTCAAGCTGGTGATGGAGACGCTGGAGGTGGGCAAGCGCACGTCGATCTATCAGAATATCACCTGCAAATACTATGAATCGCTGAACTATCCCACTATTCTCACCACCCCCGGCACGCAGGAGGGCTACGTTCACGGCCTGGCGCACGGCCTGGGGCTGGAGGTGCATGAGGCGCCCAGCTTCTACGCCTACGAGAGCAACACCGCGCTGGTCGAACGCGGCTCAGTCTTCACCGTCGAGCCGGGGCTCTACTTCCCAGCGCGCGGCTACGGCGTGCGCATCGAGGATGTGGTCTATTGCGACGAAGAGGGCGTCTTCCACAGCCTGACCCCCTTCCCCAAGGACCTGGTCCTGCCGGTGCGCAAATAGGTTTATCCTATGTAACTGCTCAGCCGGCGGGTGCGAACACGTGATTTCGATACGGCAGCCTACTCAATCCACGTGTTCG
>JACSRL010000111.1 GCA_014879765.1 Anaerolinea sp.
CCGTTCACCGGTGAACGGCGACGGCGACTTCCCAAGTCTCTACGCCAAAGAAACCCGGAGGATTTTATGTCATTTGTCCGTTCATCAGGTGTTTTGCTGCATCCCACCTCGTTTCCCGGCCGCTACGGCATCGGCGACCTGGGCGACGCAGCCTTTCGCTTCATCGACTTTCTGCACGGCGCCGGCCAAAGCCTGTGGCAGGTGCTGCCGCTGGGGCCCACCGGCTACGGCGACTCCCCCTATCAATGCTTCTCAGCCTTTGCCGGCAACCCTTTGCTGATCGACCCGGAGCAACTGATCGGCATGGGCCTGCTGAGCTGGGATGAGCTGAACCGGGAGCTGCCCCCCTTTGCCCAGGAACTGATCGACTATGGCCAGGTGATCACCTGGAAGATTCCGCTGCTGAAACGCACCTACGAGCGCTTCCGCGCCGGCGCCAGCACGGATCTGGAGCTGGAGTTCAAGATCTTCTGCGCCGAGCAGGCTGACTGGCTGGAGGACTACGCGCTTTTCATGGCGCTCAAGGACGCGCACGGCGGCGCGGCCTGGAACACCTGGGCGCTGGACATCCGCACCCGCCAGCCGGAGGCGCTGGCCCGCTGGCGGCGCGAGCTGGCCGAGACGGTGGCGGTGCAGAAGTACTTGCAGTGGCTCTTCTTCCGCCAGTGGACCAATCTCAAGGGCTACGCCAACCAGCGCGGCGTGCAGATCGTCGGCGACATCCCCATCTTCGTGGCCCCCGACAGCGCCGACGCCTGGGCCAACCCCGATCTCTTCTACATGGACGATCAGGGGCAGTTGACCGTGGTGGCCGGCGTGCCGCCGGACTACTTCAGCGCCACCGGCCAACTGTGGGGCAACCCGCTCTACCGCTGGGATGTCATGGCCGCCACCGGCTACGCCTGGTGGATCGCCCGCTTCCGCGCCATGCTGACCCTGGTGGACATCATCCGCGTCGACCATTTTCGCGCCTTCTACAACTACTGGGAGATCCCGGCCGGCGAGCCGACCGCCATCCATGGCCGCTGGGTGCTGGGCCCTGGCCCCGGCCTCTTCGAGGCGGTGCAGGCCGCCCTGGGCGACGTGGCCATCGTGGCCGAGGACCTGGGCTACTTCGAGCCGGAGGCCAAGGCCGGCATGGACTCCATCATGCGGCGCTTCGACCTGCCCGGCATGAAGGTCTTGCAGTTCGCCTTCCTGACCGATACCAACGACCAGTTCCTGCCCCATGCCTACGAGACCCCCAACCTGGTGATCTATCCGGGCACCCACGACAACGACACCACCGTCGGCTGGTGGGAGAACTCCTCCACGCCCAGCGAGCGCGTCTATGCGCTGCACTACGTGGGCAAGTCGGAGGGGAGCGACATCGCCTGGGACATGATCCGGCTGGCCTGGGCCTCCATCGCCCGGCTGGCCATCGTCACGGCGCAGGACCTGCTCAGTCTGGGCTCCTGGGCGAGGATGAACCTGCCCGGCCGGCCAGGGGGCAACTGGCAGTGGCGCTACCTGCCCGGCGCGCTGGATCCCCGCCTGCAACAGCGGCTGCTGGAGCTGACCATCATCTTCGGCCGCCAGCCGCAGCCGGCCAAGGAGAAGGATGCCGCAGCCGGCGCTGCCGCCGAATGATGAAGATCAAGGAATAACCGGGCAATCTCACCGCAGCATCGCCTGCGGTTGATGAACGGTAAGGTGATATTCCGGCAATAGAGCGAAGCTCGTCCACGTGCGATCCCGCCGGGGGATCAATCCCCCGGCTACATAACAACGCCCGTTGAAACGGGCTGGTGTGTGTCAGGCACACTTTTAGCCCCGTTGACGGGGGCGCCGTTGTGTAGCCGGGTCGATTTACACTTGCACCGCACTGTCGCAGATGCAGGTGTCGCCCGGCAGGCCCACATGTGGAACGACTCGTCGCAAACGGCTATGACCGGATCACGTGCTTAACGTTCATCAATCGGCGGCGCTTCTCCCACCATTCACAAGGACCGCTCTCTCCGTGGACGGCTACACCATCCCGGCGCGCCCGCTGGACCAACTGCTGCATCTGCTGGCCGGTGCGACCCGCGTCTTGATTCTGCCACACAACGACCCGGACCCTGACGCCATCGCCAGCGCCCTGGGGCTGCGCTATCTGCTGGCGCAGCGGCTGGGGCTGGAGGCCTCGGTGGCCTATCAGGGCATGGTGGGCCGCGCCGAGAACAAGGCGCTGGTGCGCTTCTTGGGCCGGCCGCTGCGCCCGCTGACGGAGGCCGAGCTGCGCCGCGCCTCGCACATCGTGCTGGTGGACACACAGCCAGGCACGGGCAACAATCCCCTGCCGGCCGGCCGCATTCCCTCGGCCATCATCGACCACCACACCTGGCGCGCGGAGTCGGCCCTGGCCCCCTTCGTCGACGTGCGACCGCAGCAAGGCGCCACCTCCACCATCCTCACCGAGTATTTGCAGGCCGCGGCCCTGGAACTGCCCAGGCCGCTGGCCACCGCGCTCTTCTACGGCATCAAGACCGACACCATGGGGCTGGGCCGCGGCGCCGGTCTGGAAGATGTGGCCGCCTACTACTATCTCCAGCCGCTGGTGGACATCGAGGCGCTGGTGGAGATCGAGCGGGCCCAGGTGCCGGCCAGCTACTTCAAGAGCTTCGTCACCGCCATCCAGGCCGCCCGCGTCTATGGCCAGGTGGCGCTGGCCTACATCGGCGCCATGAGCTACCCCGACCAAGCGGCCGAGATCGCCGATCTGCTCTCCCGCCTGGAGGGGGTGCAGTGGGTCATGTGCATGGGCGCGCACAACGACACCCTGATCCTGGCGGTGCGCAGCCGCAGCCGGAGCACCGGGGCCGGCCAACTGGTGCGGGCCGTGGTGGGCGACCTGGGCATGGCCGGCGGCCACGGCACCATGGCCGGCGGCCAGGTGCCGCTGCACGGCGCCGATCCGGCCATCATGGCTGAGCGCCTCTGCCAGGCCATGCTGGCCCATCTGAAAGTGCCGCCGGCCACCCCCGGCGTCGCCCTGACCGCCTGAGTGAGACGATCGGACATGCCTGAGACCAGCTCCCGCCGCTCGGAAAAAAGCGGCCTGCCCCCCGGCACCGTGGTACACGTGGGCGACCGGCCTGACGGCCCGGCCATCCTGTCGGTGATCGACTACGACGAGCAGGGATTCTCCGAGCGCGTCGGCGTGGACCTGGAGGCCTGCCTGGCCAGCGTCCACGCGCCCAGCATGACCTGGATCAACGTGGCCGGGCTGCACGATTCTGGCCTGATCGAAAAGCTGGGCCAGGCGCTGGGGGTGCATCCGCTGGTGCTGGAGGACATCGCCAACGCGTCGCAGCGGCCCAAGGTCGAGGACTACGAGAGCTATTTCTTCATCGTGCTGAAGATGCTGGAATATGACCAGACGCTGAACCAGGTGCGGGTGGAACAGGTCAGCCTGATTCTGGGCGACAATTATCTCATCTCCTTCCAGGAGGATGCCAACGATGTCTTCGAGCCGGTGCGCACCCGGCTGCGCAACAGCGCCGGCCGGCTGCGCAAGTTCGCCGCCGACTACCTGGCCTATGCGCTGATCGACGCCATCGTCGACAACTATTTCGTGATCCTGGAGCTGCTGGGCGACGAGATCGAGGAGATCGAGGAGCAGGTCGCGCAGAAGCCGGAGAACCACCCGCTGCCCGCCATCTATCGCCTGAAGCGGGAGATGATCGCCCTGCGCCGCGCGGTTTGGCCCTTGCGCGAGGTGTTGGCGCTCTTGCAGCACAGCGAATCGCCGCTGATCCGGCCGGGCACGGCGATCTACCTGCGCGATGTCTACGACCACACCATTCAGATCATGGACACCATCGAGAGCATGCGCGATCTGCTGTCGGGCATGTTGGACGTCTACCTGTCGGTGCTCAGCAACCGGATGAACGAGATCGTCAAGGTGCTGACCATCTTCTCGACCATTTTCATTCCCCTGACCTTTTTGGCCGGCGTCTACGGCATGAACTTCCGCCACTTCCCGGAGATCGAGTGGCGCTTTGGCTACGCCGCGTTCTGGCTGGCCTGCGGCGTGATTGCCGTCATCATGCTCCTCTACTTCCGCCGCAAGCGCTGGCTGTAGCGCGCGGCCCACAACGTCGCCCAGCGCCGGCGCGCGGCCCACAACGTCGCCCAGCGCCGGCGCTCGGCCCTCGCCGTTCATGGACGGTTGCCGTTCAGCCGGCCGAGCAGTTACGAATCGGTACTCTCATGCAACCCTCACGCCTTTTCACGACCGAACAGCCCACCCGGCGAGCCTTCTCCTGGCAGGACATCGTCGTGCTGGCCGGCCTGGCCGCGCTGATCTATGGCCTGGCGACCATCGCGCTGGGCGCGCCGGAGGTGGTGGAGGGCCCCACTATCTCGCTGCGGCTCAGGGCCATTCCCTACTACGCCACGCTGTCGCTGCTGCGCATGGCGACGGCCTACATCCTGTCGCTGTGCTTCACGCTGGTCTATGGTCGTTTTGCCGCCTCCAGCGCCTGGGGCGAGCGGCTGCTGGTCCCGCTGCTGGACGTGCTGCAGAGCGTGCCGATCCTCTCCTTTTTGCCGGTGGTGATGCTGAGCCTGAGCGCCTTTCTCTCGGAGAACGTGGCGGCCGAGCTGGCCTCGGTGGTGCTGATCTTCACCAGCCAGGTGTGGAACATGACCTTCGCCTGGTATCAGTCGCTCAAGACCACCCCCACCGACCTGCGCGAGGCCAACGCCATCTTTCGTTTCAACGGCTGGATGCGCTTCAAGACGCTGGAGCTGCCCTTCGGCAGCATCAGCCTGATCTGGAACAGCATGATGAGCTGGGCCGGCGGGTGGTTCTTTCTGATCGCGGCCGAGACCTTCACCGTGGGCCAAAAAGACTTCAGCCTGCCAGGGCTGGGCTCCTACCTCTACACCGCGGCCGAAGAGGGAGATATGCGCGCCCTCTTCTGGGGGCTGGCCGCGCTGATCCTGATCATCGTGGCGCTGGATCAGTTCATCTGGCGGCCGCTGCTGGCCTGGGCCGATCGCTTCAAGCTTCAGATGGTGACCAGCGACGAGCCGCCCACCTCCTGGTTCTACGATTTCATCAGCGCCACCCGGCTGAGCCGCTGGCTGAACGAACGGGTCATCGGTCGCGGCATGGAACGGCTGGACCGGGCCATGTTGCGGCGCTTTCCCGTGAAAGCAGGCCCGCCGCGCGGCGATGCGGCCGTGCGGCGGGCGCTGGGCTACCTGTTGGGGGTCGCGATTCTGGCGCTGTTGGCCGTGCTGATGGCGCGCGCCGGGCGCACCTTGCTGGCCGTTCCCCTGGTCGAGTGGCGCGAGATCGGCGTCGGCCTGCTGGCCACGCTGCTGCGGGTGGCGATCGCCATGCTGCTGGCGCTGGCCTGGACCATCCCCGTCGGCGTGGCCATCGGCTCCAACCCCCGGCTGGCGCGCTGGCTGCAGCCGCTGGTGCAGATCACCGCCTCAGTGCCGGCCACGGCGCTCTTCCCCGTGATCCTGATCTTCATGGCCACGCTGCCGGGCGGGCTGAACCTGGCCGCGGTCCTGCTGATGCTGCTGGGCACCCAGTGGTATCTGCTGTTCAACATCATCGCCGGCGCGTCGACCATCCCGCAGGACCTGAAATACACCAGCGCGCTCTTGCGCATCGATCGCTGGGCCAAGTGGCGCACGCTGATTCTGCCCGCCCTCTTCTCCTACATCATCACCGGCGCCATCACCGCCAACGGCGGCGCATGGAACGCCAGCATCGTTGCCGAACACCTTTCCTTTGGCGACAAGACGATCTATCTGGTGGGCATCGGCGGCCTGATCACCAAGGCCACGGCCGATGGCAACTACCCGCTGCTGTTCGCGGCCACCTTCAGCATGGTGCTGGCGGTGGTGTTGATCAACCGCCTCCTCTGGCGTCCTCTTTATCGCCAGGCCGAGGAGAAATATCGGCTGGACTGAGGCGTGAGGCGTGAAGCGTGAAGCGTGAGGCGTGAAGCGTGAAGCGTGAGCAATGAACGGTGCATGGTGCGCTGCGCCTTGTTTAATGGTTTCTGTTCAGCTGGCGGGCCAAACGTTGGTTGAGTAGGCGTCTGCGCCGTATCGAAACCAACGTTTGGCCCGCCAGCGGGTGCGAACACGCTGATTTCGATACGGCGGCCTACTCAATCAACGTTTGGCCCGCCGGCGGGTGCG
>JACSRL010000854.1 GCA_014879765.1 Anaerolinea sp.
GAGACGCAGGTGCTGAAGCCGATGCAGTAGTCGGTGCCGGGCACGTCGTTGTCCATGGTCTTGGGGATCGCCACCACCTTGAAGCCCTGCTGCGCCAGATGCACCCCATAGCTGAGCGTGTCATCGCCGCCGATGGGGATCATGTAGTCGATGCCCAGCCACTCCAGGTTGGCCAGCACCTCGGGCGTCAGGTCGTTGACCTTATCGGAGTACTTGTCGCGCAGATGCAGCGGCACATCGTCGGCCTTGACGTGGCTGGGACGGGTGCGGGAGGAGTGCAGGAAGGTGCCGCCGGTGCGCCCGGCGCGGTTGACCACATCCTCGGTCAGCACCTGGAAGTTTTCGTGGTTGTCATAATCTCTCTCGCGCACGATCTCGATGGCGCCCTTCCAGCCGCGGCGGATGCCGATGACCTGATAGCCCTCGCGCAGCGCGCGAATGGTGACCCCGCGGATGGCAGGGTTGAGGCCAGGCACGTCGCCGCCGCCGGTCAGAATGCCGATGGTGCCCTTGTAGAGTTTTCCGTTTGTCATAGATGGACCTCCGAACAGTTGAAATAAACACTCCGCTTCCCGCTGGCTGATGGGCCGGTGAGCGGGGGAACGGTGCAATGAACCTGCAAAAACAGCCCCCATGATACCACCAGGCAGGCGAAATCGCAACCTGTTGGGGAGGTGTCGCGCAGGGCTGATCTTGCGTGAAACGTGAAACGTGAAACGTGATGCGTGGCCCATGGCGCGCGTTTCCACGGATCGGGAGGGCCTCTCGCCCGATGGGGGGGGATAACTTGGCTGGCGCGGCAGAGTGGACGTACAATGGCAGTCGCACAGGCTGCTGCTGGCCGTGCCATCCCCATCCCCGGTTCGAGCCTTGACACACCCTCCGTCCGATCTGATTTCCCTGCTCACGCTGGCCGTGGCGGCCATCGTCTTCTTCGCGTCCTTCACCCAGAGCGTCGTTGGCTTCGGCACAGCCATGGTCGGCATGCCGCTGATAGTCGGCGTGCTGGGCATCCAGACCTCCTCCCCGTTGATCGCCCTGCTGGGCCTGACGCTGGAGATCGCCATGCTGGCCTATTACCGTCAAAGCGTCAGCCTGGCCGTCATCTGGCGGCTGGTCGCCGCGGCCGTGGTGGGCATTCCACTGGGTGTGTTGGCCATCCAGCGCATCGACGAGGAGATCGTGTTGACCGTGCTGGGGCTGGTGATCACCGGCTACGCCCTCTATGGCCTGCTGCGTCTGCGCCTGCCCCGGCTGGAAAGCAACCTGTGGGCCTATGGCGCGGGCTTTCTCTCCGGCCTGCTGGGCGGCGCCTACAACACGGCCGGTCCGCCGGTGGTGATCTACGGCCACTGCAAACGCTGGCCGCCGGAGCAGTTCCGCGGCAACCTGCAGGGCTTCTTTCTGGTCATCGACGTGCTGGTCATCGCCAACCACACGGCCGCGGGCAACATGAGCCCCGAGGTCTGGCGCTACTATCTGATCGCGCTGTTGCCGCTGGCGCTGGGCTTCATCGCCGGCGCCCGCCTGGCCAAACGCATCGACCCCGCGTTGTACAGCCGAATCGTGCTGGTGATGTTGGTGGTGCTGGGGGTGAGGCTGATCGTGTAACGTGAAACGTGAAACGTGAGGCGGAATTGCGCCTGGCGTTTTTGATGGCGGGGGACTCGTAATGAGTAACGAGTAACCCGTAACCCGAAGACGCGCCCCGCAAGCAAAGCCCCTCCGGTTACGAGTTACTCGTTACTATACGCCCTATCCAACACCTGCACCGTATGCCACACCGGCAGCGGCCGGCCGAGGCGCGCCAGGTGGGCCGCGATCTGGGTCATGCAGCCGATGTTGCCGGTGACAATGGCCTCGGCGCCGGTGGCCAGGATATTGCGCGCCTTGCGTTCCCCCAGTTGACCGGCGATCTGCGGCTGCTCCAGGTTGTAGACGCCGGCCGAGCCGCAGCACAGCTCTCCCTCGGGGATCTCCAGCAGGGTCAGGTTGGGGATGGCGCTCAACAGCGCGCGCGGCTCGCTGCGCACCCCCTGCGCGTTGGCCAGGTGGCAGGCGTCGTGATAGGCTGCGCGCAGCGGCTGGGCCAGCGGCTGCGGCGCGACCATGCCCAGCCGGCTGAGAAAGAGGCTGATGTCCAGCGCCTTGGCGGCAAATGCCGCGGCCTCGTCCTCCTGCGTCAGACCGTGAAAGAGCGTCGGGTACTCGTGCATGCCCGACCCACAGCCGGCCGCGTTGGTGACGATGGCGTCCACGTCGGCCGGAAAGATGCGCAGGTTGGCGCGCGCCAGCGCCCGCGCCTGTTCCCCCTGGCCGATGTGCATGGAGAGCGCGCCGCAGCAGCCCTGGCCGCGGGGGATGATGACCTCGACGCCGTTGCGGCTCAGCACCCGCAGCGTGGCCCAGTTGATCTCCGGCGCCAGCGCCTGCTGCACACAGCCCACCAGCAGCGCGACCCGCGCCCGCCGCGCGCCCTGGGCGGGGTAAAAATCGGGCAGCGGCGCAGCCTGGGGCAGCCTGTCCGGCAGCAGATTGACCATCGCACTGAGCTTGTCTGGCAGCACGCGCGCCAGCGGCTTGCCCAGCCGGCCAGCCCTGGCGGCCGTGCGAAAGCGGCCGGTGTAGGGCAGTGTCTGGCGGATCAACAGCCGCTGCACGCGCTGGTCGACCGGCCGGTCGCGGCGCTGCGGCTCGACATAGGCGCGGAAGCTGGCCAGCAGATCGCCGTAGGCCACGCCCGACGGGCAGGCCGGCACGCAGGCCAGGCAGCCCAGACAGCGATCGACGTAGGGCGTGGTCTCCTCCAGCGCCAGGCCCCCCTCCAGCGCCTCCTTCATCAGGAAGATGCGGCCGCGCGGCGAGTCCATCTCCTCCCCCAGCAGCCGGTAGGTGGGGCAGGCAGGCAGGCAGAAGCCACAGTGGACGCAAGTCTGCACTGCTTGGGCCATGATCTCGCCCTGCGGGCCGAGGGTGTCGACGGGGATGCTGTGCTGCATGGGGAGCCTCGTAATTGATAATTGGCGAATTGGTGAATGGGTGAATGGTTAATTCACAGATCGCCGAACCGACCATCGGGATCCAGCGTGTTTTTAACCCGCCGGTAGAATGGCTCGCCGCTGCGCTGGCCTAGCAGCGGCTGGCCGGCCGGGCCGCGCACCAGGACGCCGCCCAGGTTCAGATCGGCCAGCGCGCTTTCCAGGGCTGGCAGTTGATCGGCCCGCGGCAGGGCGATCCAGGCCACGTTGCCGGCCACGCTGTAGCGCCGCATCGCGCCCAGCCCGGCCAGCTTCTGGTCCAGCGGACTGACCTGCAAGGCGTTCAGCGGCGTTTTGACCAGGGCCGCGCAGCCGGCAGCCCAGGCGAATTCGTTCACCGCACGCCAGTGAGCCTGTTCGCCTGCGTCGGCCAGCCGTTCGGCGCGGCCCAGCAGGCTTTGCAGCCGTTCGCTCCGCGCCTGGAGGGTGTCCCCACGGCCGCCGATGCGCACCCACAGGCTGGCGCCGGCCGCGCTGGGCGCCAGGTCGATGGCCTCTATATCCAGCGACTGGCGGGTGAGGCTGGCCATGCTCTCCAGCGCCGCGTCCAGTGTGGCGTAGTCGACGCGCAGGGTGGCCATGGCCGGCGGCTGCGGGAAGACCTTGAAGCTCAGCTCCACCAGCGCGCCCAGCCGGCCCAGGCTGCCCACCATCAGCTTGGGCAGGTCGAAGCCGGCCGCGTTTTTGACCACCTTGCCGCCGCCGGTCACCAGGTCGCCGCGGCCGTCCACGAAGCGCACGCCGATGATGAAATCGCGCACGCCGCCGTAGCGGTAGCGTCGCGGGCCGCTCAGCCCGGCCGCCACAGCTCCGCCCAGCGTGGCGTTGGTCGTGACGAAGGGCGGGTCGAAGGGCAGATACTGCCCGTGCCCGGCCAGCAGCGCGGCCACCTCGGCCAGCGGCGTGCCGGCCAGCGCGGTGAAGACGAACTCGTTCGGCTCATAGGCCACGATGCCGCTCAGCCCGCCCATGTCCAGCACGGTCACGTCAGCGTCCGTCGCGGCCAGGCCCGGCTTGCTGCCCCCGCCTCGCAGGGCGATCCGCTCAAAGCTGCGCACCGCCTCCTGCACCTCGGCGACGCTGGCCGGCCGAACCGATATGCTCGCGGCCGCGGCCGCCGGCTTGATCGGCCCAGTGCCGTTGCGCCTCCGGGGTTCATCGTTCATCGTTCCCAATTCATCGTTCACCGCCAGCATCTTGCCGCGGTTGGCGATCTCCTTCGGGTCCATGGCCTGTCGCAGCCGGGTCATGGTGGCCATGTCGGTCTCGCTGAACATCTGCGGCAGGTAGGCGCGCTTTTCCAGGCCCACGCCGTGCTCGCCGGTGATGGAGCCGCCCAGCTCGATGCACAGGTGCAGGATCTGGCTGGCGATCTCCTCGGCCTTGTGCAGCTCCTCCGGCGTCCGGGCGTTGTAGAAGATCAGCGGGTGCAGGTTGCCGTCGCCGGCGTGGAAGACGTTGGCCACCGGAACGCCGTACTCCTGGCTGAGCTGGCTGATCCTGGCCAGGGCCGCGCCCAGGTGGCTGCGCGGCACCACGCCATCCTGCACGATGTACTGGGGCGTCAGCCGGCCCACGGCCGAGAACGCGCTCTTGCGTCCCTTCCAGATCAGCATGCGCTCGCCGTCGCTCTGGGCTGGCCGGATTGCATACGCGCCCGACTGGCGCAGCGTCTCCAGCAACTCGATAAAATCAGCCTCCACCTCAACGGTCTCCCCCTCCAACTCGACGATCAGCAGCGCGCCGGCGTCCAGCGGGTAGCCGGCATGGGCCGCGGCCTCGGTGGCCTTGATGGCCAGCGGATCCATGATCTCCAGCGCGCCGGGTAATAAGCCGCGCGCCACGATCATGCTGACCGCGTCGCCCGCGGCTTGCAGCGAGCGATAGGCCGCCAGCACCGTCTTGTAGCGTTCGACGCGGGCGATCAGGCGCAGGGTCAGCTCCAGCGCGATCCCGAAGGTGCCCTCGTTGCCCACGAACAGCCCCGGCAGATCGGGCCCGACCCCTTCCAGGCTGTCGCCGCCCAGATGCACCACCTCGCCATCGGCCAGCACAGCCTTGATGCCCAGCACGTGGTTGCTGGTCATGCCATACTTGAGACAGTGTACCCCGCCCGCGTTGAAGGCCACGTTGCCGCCGATGGTGCAGACCGACTGGCTGGCCGGGTCGGGCGCGTAGTAGAGTCCGTGCGGCGTGGCCGCCTTGCTGACCTCGATGTTGATCACTCCCGGCTCGACCACGGCGATGCGCGCGGTCGGGTCGATGCTGATGATGCAGTTCAGCCGGTTGAGGGCGATGACAATGCCATCGGCCAGCGGCTGCGAGCCACCGGAGAGGCTGGTGCCGCTGCCGCGCGCCACAAAGGGCACGCCCAGCCGATGGCAGGCGCGCACCGTCTCGATCACCTCCGCCTGCGTCTCGGCCAGCACCACGGCCCGCGGCCGGACGCGGGTCGCGGTCAGCGCGTCGCACTCGTAGGGCGCCAGTTGGGCCGGCTGGGTCAGCAGCCGGCCGGCGGGGTAGATCGTGGCCAGGGAGGAGAGGAGGGAATCGGGCATGGGGGGGACTTCACGACGCTGTGAGAGGGGAAGGAGTTGCATGACTTTGGCTGGCTAGCCGGTTGGTTTTCGATTGTACAGCAGATCGGGCAGGAATTCAACTTGCCTCGCTTGCCATCTCAACGGTTCTGGAATAAACTTCTAATCGTCGTCGCAATACCTGGCAGTCCAATGATGGACAAGGTGAACAAATGCTTGCTCTTCTCGTTGAAGATGATAGCTTCAATCGCCAAGGTCTCTCTCTGTTCTTGCAGCAGTCAGGCTTCGAAGTACGCGAGGTATCGGATGCCAGCACGGCTCGATCTTTCGCGGCTGAGTGTCCGTTGGATGTGGCCATCGTTGATATTGTCCTTCCTTTGGAACCTGGTCAGGCTGTCAGTCAATCAGCCAATGTTGGCGTTGAGTTGGCTGAGGATCTCAAGAAATTGCGGCCAGGGTTGGGGGTGGTCATTTTTTCAGCTCATGCCGATAGGGGAACTGCTGTCTTCAGAATGCTCAATGGCGGCATGCGGGGAATTGCATATAAGCTTCTCAAGAGTTGTATTTTGGTGTCTTGAAGGGTAAGCTTAGGGTGTAAGGCCATCTGTGTAACGAAG
>JACSRL010000356.1 GCA_014879765.1 Anaerolinea sp.
AGACATCCATGCGCTGGACCGCACAACCGTAGATGAAAACAGCGGGCTCGGTCGGAGACCGGCCCGAGCGGCTATTTTCGAGTCAGAGGAAGAATTCGAGCTCGACCTCGAACAGGTCGATGCGGGCGTTGGCGTCGATCTTGGCGATGAATGGTGCGATCAGGTCGGCGAGACCGTCCGGGTGGTGGGCAGGATGCGCGGCCGCGCGGTTCCCATCGACGACAAAGGCCACAGCATCGTTGTCTACCAGATCATCGACCGGGAGGGCATGGCCTGGGACCTGATCGGCGAGGACCTGCGCAAGATCGAACAGGGCCAGGCCATGGTGGTGACCGGCCTGGTCAACGAGGACTGCGCCATCGTGATCGAAGAGATCGAATTGCTGGAGGAAAAGCCAGCCCAGCGCGATCGCATCCCACCTAATGTGGACAAGCCCCAGCGCATACCGCAAGAACCGATTGTGCGACAGCGTGTGCCACAAGAACCGGTCGTGCGACAACGCCTGCCGCAAGAACCAATCGTGCGACGACGCGTCCCACCGGCGGCCGAAGATTAGCCGGCGGCCTGCGCTCTGCACAACCGATCAGAAGCGTCACGCCGGCCAGGCGTCCGAACTGGAACGCCTGGCCGGCGCGAGCGCCGAGGGTCAAGCACAGACCTTGGGGTTGCCGCAAGCTGTGCTTCTTGCCTGACCGTATTTCGACCGCGTGCGGCGTGGGTGTCACAGCCGCAACCGCCGCCATCAAGGAGAGCGCACCATGTCCGTTGTCAGACTGTTGTCCGATCAGGAAGCCCTGGAACGCTTCAAGGAAAGCCAGCCGGAGCTGCGCACAGTCGCACAGATTGCCCGTTTGACCGAAGAGCAGTTCGTACAGTCCTACGGCGACAGCACTTTCTTCGCCGAGGACCTGCGCGAGGCGCGGCGAGTCTACTGGACAGCCGTCAACGTCAACGCCAGAAACGTGCTGATCTGGGCCAACATCAAGGACGCGGTGGCTTCGCCCTACTACCGGGCCACGCTCTTCAACAACATCCCGCAGGAGTTCATCAGCCACCTGGAGAAGCTGCCCGGCTACCAGCGGCTGTTCGGCAGCCTGGATTTCGTCGCGTGCGACCATTGCCGCTCGGTCTTCGGGCCGGCGGCTTACTTCGTCGACCTGGTGCGCTTCGTCGAGGACTTTGCCAGGAGCAACAAGGATTTCGACCAGGCCTTCCCCATCAACGGCGACGATCCGGCCCGCCGGCGGCGACCGGATCTGTTCACCTTCCCGCTGGACTGCGCCAACACGCACGAGTTGATCCCCGCCATCGACCTGGTCAACGAGGTGCTGGAGGCGGTGGTGCGCACTCCCCAACGGCCCGACGCGCGGCGCATCCTGGACGAGGCCAGCTTCCCCTGGACCGTCCCCTTCAGCCGGCCGCTGGCCGAGCTACGCGAATATCTGGGCCAGGTGGGCCTCAGCCTGTCGGCAGCCTACGACGCGTATCTGCGCCGGCAGCTTACCGGCGACGAAGCTCAGGCCGTCGCAGAGTCAGCAGGGCCGGCCGGCAGCGAAGCAGCCATCGCAGCGGCGCAACATGCCAGGGCGGCGGCCGCCGTCCGGCACATCGACCGGGAATACCTGCAACTGTCGCCCAGCGAGTACGCGCTGATCGCCCACGAGACGACCGATCCCGCGCAGATCGAGGCGCTCTACGGCGGGAGCGGCCGCTACGACCTGCACGCGCTCTCCCAACTGCCGGTCTTTCTGGAGCAAACCGGCCTGGACCGCCAGCAGGTCAACGAGCTGATCTACCAGGACCTGGACCGCCGCGAGCTCAACGCCGGCCTGGCGCGGCTCTTCTTCATCAACAACGTGGAGGACGGGCTAGGCCCGCTGGCGCTGGTGGACGGCCCCGGCGGCCCCGGTGGCTTTGACGAGCGGCTGGTCAACCTTAGCTACGCCAAGCTCGACCGCATCCATCGCTTCGTCCGGCTGGCGCGCAGGCTGGACTGGTCGTTCACCGACCTGGACATGGCCCTGCGCAGCCTGGCCGAGCCCTTCGAGCCGGCCTCCGTGCTAACCCTGGACGGCATCGACGACTACGTGGCCTGCCGCAACGTCACCGGCCTGGACCTGGCCGATTTCACCGTCGAGGCCTGGATCAACCCCAGCCGCCACGGCGCCAACGTCATCCTGGCCAAAGGGCAGGCGCCCGACTGGCACATCCTCTTCCTGATCAGCCCGGATGGGCGGCTGGCCTTCTACGACCAGGCCAGCCAGCAGCTCATCGCCGGCGTCAGCCAGATTCCGCTGGGGGTATTCAGCCACGTGGCCGTAGCCGTGGAGAAGAAGGGGGTGCGGTTCTACATCGACGGCGCACCGGAGGACCCCGTCGACGCGCAGGGCAACGTTGTGTCCCTGCGCCAGGCTCTGTCACCCCTGGGCGCAGACCTGGACATCGGCCGCAACCTGATCGACGCCTATTTCGCCGGCCAGATCACAGAGGTGCGCATCTGGCAGGGCGCGGCCAGCCAGACGGCCATCGCCGGCGGCCGTTACCGCCGGCTGACCGGCCGCGAGCCGGGCCTGGCCGGCTATTGGCCGCTGAGCGAGAACCCCTACGACCAGCTTTTCGACCTGACGGCCAACCGCAACGACGGCGTGATGGGCGGCCGCGAGTTCGTCACCCAGCCGCGGTGGGTGCAGCGCGATCTGATGCTGGAACCTGCGCCGGAGCAGGTGTCAGCCAAAGCGTATCGCTTCGATGGCGTCGATCAGTACCTGGCCGCGCGCAACGTCCAGGGTGCGCGCATGGACGCGTTGACGCTGGAGGCCTGGATCAAGTGGGAGCCGAAGACCCCGGCCGAGGAGCAGGAGATCATCGTCAAGGGGCAGGAGAGCACCGGCCAGGCCCAGTTCCGCCTCTCCATCGACGACGGCGGCCGCCTGCTCTTCCGCAGCACCTCGCTGAGCAAGGACTTTCGCAGCAGGGAGGCCCTCACGCCGCGTCAGTGGACGCACGTCGCCATCGCCCTGCCCGACGCGGCCTTGGATGGCCCCACGTTGCGCTGGTTTGTCGACTCCACGGCCATCAGCAGCTTCAAGCAAGGCGCGCTCAGCCGCTTCGACGGGGCGCGCCAGGACGCGATCGTCCCGGCCATCGAGCAGGCGCTGGGCAACCGGCCGCAGCGCCGCGGCATTGCCGGCGTCAGCGCCGAGGATTTCGAGGACACGCTCCAACAGGTCATCGGCCAGGCCGTGCTGGCCACACCGACCTCGCAGCCGGGCGCGCCGGTCGAGACGCCCGGCGCGTTCATCGAGCAGGCGCTGAAAAACACCAGTCCACTGCTGCTGACCCAGGACAACCTGGATGCGCTGGTCAGTCCCCGCGTCCCGGCCGAGGTGTACGGCTGGCTGGAGCAGTTGCAGGCCGACCAGGGCGGCAGGGAGTTCAAGGACTACGACACCTGCGCGGCCGCCTTGCAGCGCGTCATCGGCGCGGCTGTGCTGGCGCCCTACCGGGCCAGCGCTTTACACGACGCCGAGGTGCGCTGCCTGCGCATCTACCTCGACGGCCGGCCGCAGCAGTTCGAGCTGGGGCAAGGGCCGGTGGCGCTGGCCGAGATCGACCCCAAGACCGGCGACACGATCAGCGTGGGCCGCAAGCTGACGGAACGGCCCGGCTACCGCTATTTTCAGGGCTGGCTGAAGGAGCTGCGGCTGTGGACCCAGGCGCGCACGGCCGGGCAGATTGCGCTGGGTGGCGTGCAGGCGGTGGGCACGCGCGAGCCGGGCCTGGCTGGCTACTGGCGCTTCGACGAGGTTGTCGACGGCCAGCCGCGCGATCTGTCGTCGCTGGGCAATCACCTTTACCTGGGCGGCATTCTGGCCGACTATGCGCCGCAGCGCGTGGCGGTAGACCATTGCCTGCCGCCGCTGCCGGTGGCCGTCGCTGGCAAGGGGCTGACCTTCGACGGCCAGAACATGCTGGTGGAGGTGCAGGACCCGCACAACCGCAGCCTGGGCGCCTACGACCGGCTGACCCTGGCCCTCTGGTTCAACGCGGCCGACGCGACAGCCAGCCGGGAGCAGATGCTCTACGCGCAGGGCGACGCCGAGGACGGCCTGGCCATCTACCTCAACGACGGCGTGCTGACCGTGGCCGCCTGGGCCAACACCTTCGAGGGCGATGCCTTGCAGACCCTCCTCTTCAAGACGGCCGTCGGGCAGATCACATCCAACACCTGGCATCACATCGCGCTCAGCAAGGACGAGGAGCCGTCGGCTGACGCGGTGGCGCAGCAGTTGGTGCGCTACACAGCGTTCCTGGACGGCGCGCCCCTGGGCGAAACCAGCGCGCCCTTCCGGCTCAGTCCGGTGGGGCCTTGCTGGCTGGGCGGGCTGGCCAGCGACGCCGTCGTCTGGAGCGAGACGCTGGGCACGCACGCCGGCAGCGCGTGGGCCCATCACTTCGCCGGGATGCTGACCGACCTGCGGGTGTGGCGCACGGTCAAGCCCCAGGCTGAACTTGCCATCGAACGCTTCGTGGCCCCGGTCGAGCCGGACCCGAACCTGATCCTCTATCTACCCCTGACCGAAACCAGCGGCCCGGTGCTGGAGGATCGCTCCGGCCAGGGCAGCCACGCCCTCTTCCGAGCGCGCAACATGGTGCTGGCCGCCCAGCCGCTGCCCGCGGGGCTGGACTCCGTCCACGCCCACTACGCCGACCCGGCGGCGCTGGGCTGGAGCAACTACGCGCTCACTGGGCGGCTGCGCATCGGCGCGGCCGACGGCGCGGTGGGCGTGACCTTCTTCAGCCGCTATCCCGAACAGGCCGACCGCTGCTACATCCTGCGGCGGGACAAGGATCATCCCACCTTTGCGCTGGCGGCGCACCCCCAGGCTGCGCCGCCGCTGCGCGGCCAGACCGACTCGCAGGTCACGCCGCCGGCCGGCGAATGGCTCCGCTTCCGCATCGAGGCCTCGGTCGAGGCCGACCGCACCCGCATCCGCGCCCGGATCTGGCCCGAAAGCGCAGCCGAGCCGGCCGATTTCGCGATCGACGCCTACGACGCCTCGGCGCTGCGCCTGACGGCCGGCACGGTGGGGCTGTGGACACAGGGCGACGGCCAGGCAGCCTTCGACCAGATCGAGGTCTACCCGCTGGCGGCCGGCCCGGCGCTGCTGGTGGCCGATTTCGACCGCTTGCTGGCCGGCCAGGCCCCGGCCGGGTGGCAACAGACCGGCGCGCGCAGCCTCTATCCCGGTCGCAACGACCTCTTCAGAACCATTCTGCGCGAGGGCAACACCACCTACGGCGCCGACCTGACGGAGGAGGGCAACATCTCGCTGCTGGCCAGGCGCGGCGCACAGAAATGGTCGAACTACACCGTGCGCGGCCAGGCGCTGGTCACCGAAGCGGAGGGGAGCATCGGCGTCATCGTGCTGGCCCAGGGCAAGGATCAGTACTACGTGCTGCGCAGATCCAAAGGCGCGCCATCGTTCGCGCTGCACGCCTGGCCGGCCGGGCTGCAGACGCTGGCTGGCAGGCTGGACAGCGGCGTGGTCCCCGTTGCCGACGCCTCCTACAGCTTCAAGATCAAGACCGAGGCCGCGGCAAAGGAGACCCGCATCCAGGCCAAGGTCTGGCCCAGCGACGAGGAGGAGCCAGCGGGCTATCAGATCGACGCCGTCGACGCCAGCGAGGTGCGCCTGCGCGCCGGAACCATCGGCGTCTGGGCCGGCGGCCCCGGCCTGAAGTGCATCGACAGCGTGATCGTTTCGACGGTCGAGCGCAAGGCGGGCCAGCCGCGCTACACCGTGCTGCACTCCGAGTCCTTCCGCTCCTACCGCCGCGGTGCTTCGCAAAAGCCCTCCGGCTGGCAGGACAGCGGCGCGCAGGAGCGTTTCGTGCCTCAAACGGCCGCGTTCCTCGGCGGCGAGGCCCAGGCCGGCGTCCCCCGCTGGCAGGCCGTGGCGGACTACCCGCTGCTGCTGCGGCCGCTCAACCGCAAGGCGTTGGCCTTCGACGGCAAGCTGAGCTACGCGGCCGCCGCCGGTGTGGCCGGTTTGGACGCGGCGCCGTTCACGGTGGAAGCGTGGATCAAGCCGGGCCGCGCCGCGGCCGGGCCGATCGTCAGCCAGCACGCCCTGCCCGGCGCGGCGCCCGCGCTGCAACTGGGCCTCGACGCGGCCGGCCGGCTGG
>JACSRL010000513.1 GCA_014879765.1 Anaerolinea sp.
GGCCAGGTCGAGCCGCTTGTCCGAGCGGTAGCCCAGGGTCTCCAGCAGGGCGCGGGCCGGCTGGGCCAGCCTGCCGGTCTGGCAGGCGCTCAGCGCCTGCTGGATCTCAAGATTCAGGTTTGTGGCGCTCATATGGATCGATCTCACCGATCACGGCTGGGAGCAGGTTCGCGTGGTCAATCAGTGGCTTGCATCCCATCCTCAGCTCGCAGTTTGGACCCCGAGAGATCGAAGAAGGGGAAATCGACTACAACGACGGTCACTCGACTGATGCGACATTCAATCGCCGCCGAAACTCGGCCAGCGACACGCCTCCCGTCACGCGCACCCGCTGGCGCGCCTCCTCCAAAAGCTGCAAGAAGCGGGGATTGTGCACCAGCAACAGGCTATCCAGGTCATCATCCTCCTCGATGGCAATCAGCATGGCTACGGGCCGACCGTTGCGTGTGACCACTACAGGCGACTCGTGGCTCTCGTCGATGTAGGCGCTAAAACGGTCTTTCACTTCAGCCAAGGGCGCGATTTTCATAGTTCAAACTCCTCGTAGCCAATCATCAATTTGTTGCCGAGTTTTCTACCCGCCGCTAAAACGATCACCAGTCGATCCTCGATGTCCACATCGTAGAATATCCTGTAGCGATTGTTCAAACCACAACGCAACTCCCATGTCGCACCCAGCAAGTTGGGAATGCGTAGGGCTTTGCGATTGCGCGTCTTCTGATTTGGTTCATACGCCAACTGCTGTTCGATGGCGTCCAGGATCAGCGAATGGTCTTTGCGTTCGATGGCGGCAAAATGTGCCCGTACCGCATCATCGAAGATGATCTCGAACGGCGATTGTTCGCTCATGGCTAGAATTGTAGCTATTTAGCGCGTCGTGTCAAGCAAAGCGCCGGTTCGCACGTCGGGGTGCGAACTCCTCAATTCGAAGGGACGGCAGGTCGGCTGATCACCAGCCACGTGATCAGTTCGAACTCGGTTTGGTCCGTTATCTGCTGGCTGCGCGCCGGCAGCACGGCGTCGCGGCCGGCCTGCAAGAGGCTGCCGGCGCGTCGGGTGAAGGTCTTTTGCAGGGAGATCAACGCCCGCTGCAAGAGATCGTCGATCCTGCCCATGTCCGCGCCCCCCTGCGTCTGCTGGTCGAAAAGCCGGCACAGGTCGTCGTAGGGCTGCGTCTTGCCCGCACACAAGGCGCGCAGGATCTCCAGGATCTGCTTGGGATGGGTGAAGGTGAAGCGCACCATGCCGTCGTCCAGGACGTAGACCAGGAAGTAGGGTTGCAACGGGTTGACCGTGTCGCTGCGGCCGCCGCCGGCCTGGCGCAGGCAGAAGATCACCCCCGGCTGGATCACCGGAAAGTCGGGATGGGGTGGGACCACGGCGAAGAGCCCCAGCGGCGCGTCGTGCAGCGCCTGGCGGTTGGCCTCGATGTAGCGCGTCAGCTCGGCGCGGAAATCGTCCAGCGTGAAATCGGTCAGCGTCACGCTCTCGGTGAAGTCCTCCAGGTCGAGCACCTCCTCGCGCAGCCGCTTGAGCTGGCGGTCACGGTACTTGAGGTCTTCAGTGATCAGGTCTTCCAGCTCCTCCACGTTGAGCAGGTTGTCGTCGGCCGTGGCCGCCAGGTCCACCAGCGCCATGCGCGCCTCCACCCGCGCCTTGAGCGAGATGTACTTGTCCAGGTCCTGCGTCGGCCAGAAGTTGACCAGCCGCACGGCCGGGTTGATGCTGCCGATGCGGTCGATGCGGCCGAAGCGCTGGATGACGCGCACCGGGTTCCAGTGGATGTCGTAGTTGATCAGCGTGTCGCAGTCCTGCAGGTTCTGGCCCTCCGAAATGCAGTCGGTGGCGATCAACAGGTCGATCTCGCCCTCCTGGGGCATGCCCTTCATCAGGCTGCGGCGCTTGGCGACCGGTGAGAAGTTGACCAGGATCTGGCTGAACTCGTTGCGACCAAAGGTGGTGCGGTTTTCGGCGCTGCCGCCGGAAACCAGCGCCGTGTGCAGGCCCAGCTCCTCGGCCGCCCACGACGCCAGCGCATCATAGAGGTAGACCGCCGTATCGGCGAAGGCGGTGAAGACCAGCAGCTTGCGGTTGGGCCGGCCCTGCCTGTCCACGGTCGGCGACTGCGCCTTGCGGCGGATCAGCCGCTTGAGCTCGGCCAGCTTGGCATCGCGCGCCGGCGTGATCTCACGCGCCGACAGTTCCAGGATGTGCAACTGTTCCCGGTCGCGGCGCAGGTCGGCCAGCCAGCGCGCCAGATCCAGGTGCGCCAGCTTGAAGCGCGCCTTGCTGACCTCGAAGGCCGCGGCCAGCTCCTCGTCGTCCACGTCCTCCACCGTCAGCTCGTCGAAGTCCAGGTCGGGATTGGCGGCCTGGAACTGCTGAAAGCGCTGGATGCGCGCCTTCAGGTCGTCTATCTTCTGGATCGTGCGCTTCAAGGTCAGGTCGAAGGCATGGACCGAGCTCTCCAGGCGCTTGAGGAAGTTGACCTTCATCATGCCGATCAGGTAGTTCTCGCGCGTGGCCTGGCTGAACTGCGCCACCAGCTCGCGCTCGTAGCGCCCGCGATGCTCAGGCAGCACATAGCGTGAGGGATTGAACAGCGACAACTGGTAGCGCTCGATCTCGTCGTTCAGCCGGTCGTAGGACATGAACTCATCGTGCAGGTCGATGGCCGGGTAGAGCGACTGCGGCTTCAGCCGTTCCGGGAAGCCGCCCAGTTGCGCCAGGCTGGCCCGGTAGTAGCGCTGCACGTGGCGGCGCGAGCGGGCAATGGTCAACCCGTCCAGCAGCTTGAAGAAGCCAGAGCTGAGCCGCTCCATCAGCTCGCTGGTCTTGCGTTCGCTGCTGCGGGTCGCCCAGTCGTTGAAGGTCAGTTGCGCCACCCGCAGCGTCTCCCGGATGCTGCCGATGCCCAGCGAGGCGTGCAGCGCGTCGTCCTGGCCCTCGGTGATGAAGTAGATCTGGTTGCGCAGGTCCTTCAGCGTGTTGTTGACCGGCGTGGCCGAGAGCAGCAGCACCTTGGTCTTGACGCCGCTTTGGATGATCTCCTGCATCAAACGTTGGTAACGGCTGGGGCGGATGATCACGCCGTTCTCGTCGCGCCGGCCCGGCGCGTTGTTGCGGAAGTTGTGCGATTCGTCGATCACCACCAGGTCGTAGTTGCCCCAGTTGAGCGTGGCCAGGTCGACGTCGCCGGTCCGGCCCCCATCGCGGCTCAGGTCGGTGTGGCTGAGCACGGTGTAGGCGAAGCGGTCGCGCACGAAGGGGTTGAGCTCGCTGTTGTTCTGCGCCTGGTAGACGGTCCAGTTGTCGCGCAGCTTCTTGGGGCAGAGCACCAGCACCCGCTCGTTGCGCAGCTCGAAATACTTGATGATGGCCAGCGCCTCGTAGGTCTTGCCCAGGCCCACGCTGTCGGCCAGAATGCAGCCGCTGAGGGCCAGCATCTTGTTGATCGCGCCCTTGACGCCGTCCTTCTGGAACTCGAACAGCGCCTTCCAGATGTCGCTGTCCACGATCTGCTGCTGGATGGCCAGCAGGCTGCTCTGCGCCTCCTCGGCCAGATAGGCCTCGAACAGGTGGTAGAGGGTCTTGAAGTAGAGAAACTCAGGCGGGTTGTCCTGGTAGAGCTGCGCCAGATAGGCCAGCACCTGCTGGCGCACATCCTCCACCAGCCGCGTGTCGTTCCACAGCGCGTCGAACCAGGCGCGCAGGTCCTCGCGGTCCCGCCGGCCGTCCACGATCAGGTTCAGTTCGATGTTGTTGTTGGCCTCGGCCAATCCCAGCCCGCTGAGCGTGAAGTTGGAACTGCCTACGATGGCATCGGTAACGCCGCCGTTGGCGATGTGGTACATCTTGCCGTGCAGCAGGTTGGCCTGGCGGATGGAGCGGATCTCGACTTTGTCGCGAATCCAGGCTGCGCACGCCCGCGCGGTCGCGCTTTGTTCCAGCCGATTGGCCAGCTGCAGGCCGTGGTCCTCGATGCGATAGGCCCGCTTGTCGGTCTTGCCAGGATCGATGCCCGCCACGAAGCGCGGCTCGCCGAAAAGGAAGCGCAGGTGCCCGATGTCGTTCAGTTGGTCTTGCAGCGCGGCGTAGGCGTAGATGGTGAAGTAGGCCGACACCATCGACACCGCCGAGCCGGCCTGGAGCTTCTCACGGATGTACTCGCCCACGCTGCCGCGCTGGTGGTTGTCGCGAATGCCGGATGCCAGGGGAGATTGAGTCACGGAGGCCTTCCCTTCCAGAAGTGGCGGTGAATTTTCGGCCGATGGTCTCGCTACGCGGCCGCAGCGGTGGCCAGGCAACCATCGCGCGCGGTGGTTGCTCAACAACCGGCGGCCGCGGTATTGTACCCGACCCGACCACGCGCGCCAAGCCGCGCGCGCCGCGTTTGCAGCGTGGCCCGAACCGGCTATAATCCCTCCCAGTTGCAAATCTTCGCATCTGCATATGAGGCTGCTATGTCATGCCACGGAACTATCATCGACCAACTGCGCGCGGCCGGGGTGCGGCTGACGCCGCAGCGCGCCCTGGTGCTGGATGTGGTCTATCACACCGATGGCCACCTGACGGCTGACCAGGTCTACGAACGGGTGCATGCCCAGTCGCCCCAGGTGGACCTGTCCACGGTTTACCGCAATCTGGTCTTTCTGCGCCAGCAGGGGCTGATCGGCGAGCTGCGCCTGGAGGGACAGCCGGTGCGTTTCGAGGCGGTGCGCGCCGGCCGGGAGCATCATCACGCCCTTTGCACCCACTGCGGCGCCATGTTGGAGCTGGCCCAGGCTGATCTGAGCAGCCTCCAAGCGACGCTGTTGGATCGATACGGCTTTCACCTGGAGCCGGTACACTTGACGCTGTCGGGACTGTGTCAGGCGTGCGCGGCCGCGGCCTGACTCGGCGCAGAGTTGCCAACTTTTCCGAAAAGTTGGCAACTCTCCAACGAGTCGCCGCTACCGATGACAAACGTCTACTGTCTCTTGAGCATGTCGCTTTCTACCTGCAAGGAGGTACTCTCATGTTGTTCAACGTTTTCCGTTCCCCCCTGGCTGCGCCGCAGCCGCTGCACATTCCGGACGGCTTTCTTTCGGTGGCCGTCGCCGTCGTGATGTGGATCGTGACGCTCGCGTTTATCGCTGTGGCCATCCGGCGGGCCAGCCAGACCTTCGACGAGCGACTGACACCGTTGATGGGAGTGCTGGCGGCCTTCATCTTCGCGGCGCAGGCCTTCAACTTCCCCGTGGCCGGCGGCACCTCGGGCCATTTCCTGGGCGGCGCGCTGGCGGCCATTCTGCTGGGCCCCTGGCCCGCCCTGCTGGTGATGACGGCTGTCATTGCCTTGCAGGCGCTGGTCTTCCAGGACGGCGGCCTGCTGGCCATGGGCGCCAACATCTTCGTCATGGGCATTGTCACCGTCTGGAGCGGCTATTTCATCTACCAGGCGGTGCAGCGCGTCAACCGCTATCTGGCCGGTTTTGTGGCTGGCTGGCTGAGCGTGGTGCTGGCCGCGGTGGTGACGGCCTTTCTGCTGGCGCTCAGCGGCACGGCGTCGTTGGGCGTCGTGTTGACGGCCATGGCCAGCGTACACCTGCTGATCGGCGTGGGCGAGGGGCTGATCACCGTGGGCGCGCTGGCGTTGGTCAAGGCCGCGCTGCCCGGCATGTTCGACCAGCAGATCGCCGGCCGCAAGAGTGACGCGACCACGATCCTGGCGGGCGGCATCGCTCTGGCGCTGGTGGTGGGCATCGTGGCCGTCTTCTTCGCCTCGCCGCACCCCGACGGCCTGGAGCGGGTGGCCGAGGACAGCGGCTTTCTCCAGACAGCCCAGGCCGCGCCCTTCGAGATCATCCCTGACTATCTGGCGCCCGGCATCGGCAACGAGACGCTGGCGGCCATCATCGCCATCGTGCTGGGCACCCTGCTGCTCTTCGCCGTCGGCTACGGCATCGCCCGCGCCCTGCGTCGCCGCAGCCAGCGACTGGCGTGAGGCGTGAAACGTGAAGCGTGAAGCGTGACCGGAGCGTTTTTCCGTGATATGGGGATTGGTTCTGTGGTGCGTAACTCGTAACTCGTAACTCGTAACCGGAACTCGGATTGCGCACAGCTCCTCCGGGTTACGAGTTACTCGTTACTCATAGCCGGAATTCGGATCGCGCACAGCTCCTCCGGGTTACGAGTTACG
>JACSRL010000175.1 GCA_014879765.1 Anaerolinea sp.
TGGCCGCCGGCCGGCCGGCCGGCGGCCAGGCTGCCAGCCGTTCATGCAGACAGCGCACCGCCTCGCTGCCCACGCCGTCGTCCGTGGCCCAGGGGTTGCCGATGCCGACCATCAGGATGGTCATGGCCGGCGCTGGATGTTGAGCTTGAGGAAGTGCGTCGCGCATGAGATGCACGGGTCATAGTTGCGCACCAACTGCTCGCACTGCCAGGTGGCCTCCTCGATGGGCAGGTCGAGCACCTGGGGCACGAAGGCCCGCAGATCATCCTCCATGCGCAGCAGGTTCTGCGTCGTCGGCGCGTCGATGCGCGCCTCCTGGATGACGCCGGCGTCGTCGATGCGGTAACGGTGATAGAGCATGCCGCGCGGCGCTTCGGTGATGTGGCAGCCGACGCCGGCCCGGGGCGGCGCGTCCATGTGCGGCGGCCGCGGCTGGCGGTAGCTGTCGATGATCTGCAAGGCCTCCTCGAAGGCGTGTACCACCTCCAACGCGCGCGCCGCGATGCTCATGAAGGGATTGTTGCTGGGGAAAACCAGGTTGTGATCCCGCAGCGCGCGCTGAGCCGCGGGCGACAGCTTCTCCACGTTCAGGTTGACGCGCGCCAGCGGGCCCACGTGATAGCTGCCGTGGCCCTGATGGTAGACGTGCAGCGCGTTGGAGTGCGCCACGTGCTCCTCGATGAAGTGGCTTTCGTATTCCTCCATGGGGATGTCCAGCCCCTGGGAGCTCACCACCCGCCCCTCGTTCATGGGAAACTCGTCGGGGTGGGAGAGAGAGACGAACTCGTAGTCCACCTCAAAGGCAGGATAGTGCAGGGTCGCCACCAGGGCCACCGTGTCCAGGGCAGCCTGCAGGCCCCATTCCAGGTCAGGCTTGAGCGCCAGCAGCTCACGCTGGCTCGGCGCCTTGTAGAAGCCGCCCACGCAGGGGGAGATGGGATGCACCTCACGGCCGCCGATGAGGGCCAGCAGCGCGTTGCCGATCTTCTTCATGCGCAGGGCCTGCTCCACGGCCGGCCGCAGGGCCGGGTTGGCCGCCATGGCGATGGCGCTGGGGTAGCCCAGAAAATCGGGCGCGTGCAGCAGATAGATGTGCAGGACGTGGCTCTCGATCCACTCGGCGCAGTAGTAGAGGCGGCGCAGGGCCCGGATCTCCGGCGTGATGGCGATGCCCAGGATCTTCTCCATGGCATGCACCGAGCTCATCTGATAGGCCACCGGGCAGATGCCGCAGATGCGGGCCGTGATGTCGGGCGCCTCGCGGTAGCTGCGGCCGCGCAGAAAGGCCTCGAAGAAGCGCGGCGGCTCGAAGATGCGCAGCTCCAGGTGCTGAATCTCGCCCTTTTCCACCACGATGTCCAGCGCACCCTCGCCCTCGACGCGGGCCATGTAGTCCACCTTGATGCGTCTGGCGCCGTTGGTCGCGCTGCTGCCGCCGACAGGGGAAAGGATCGCAGGCTGGCCGGCCGGCTGGAGGGCCGGCTCAGCGCGTTTGGCCGTGTCGTTCATCGGGCCACCTCCTCGTACTTGTCGCTGATCAGGCGGAAGGGATCGGCGTAGCCGTTGAAGCTGCGGAACAGCCGCACGATGTCCGGCGCGTCCAGGCCCAACTGCTCAAACTGATGGCCCAGGGCCGGACCGTTGGGCGCCTCCATGGGGCCATAGCAGCCGTAGCAGCCGCGGCCATAGGCCGGGCAGATCGCGCCGCAGCCGGCCTGCGTCGCCGGGCCCATGCAGGCGATGCCTTGCGCCACCATGACACAGGTCACGCCGTGACGCTTGCACTCCACGCAGACGCTATAGGTGGGCAGGCGTAGCTGGCGGCCCACCAGCAGGGCGGTGACCACCTCCAGCAACTGATACTTGTTGATCGGGCAGCCGCGCAGCTCGAAGTCCACCTGCACGTGATCGCTGATGGGCGAGGAGGTGTCCAGCGTCTCGATGTACTCCGGGTGAGCGTAGACCATGCGCACGGTGTCGTCCACATCACGCCAGTTGCGCAACGCCTGGATGCCGCCGGCCGTGGCGCAGGCGCCGATGGCGATCAGGAGCCTGGCCTGCCGCCGCACCTCCTTGATCTGCCGAATCTGTTCGGGCGTGGAGATGGAGCCTTCCACCAGGGCGACATCGTAGGGGCCCGGGTCGGCGTGGCGGCTGGCCTCCACGAAGTAGGCGAGCTCCACGGCATCGGTGACGGCCAGCAGCTCATCCTCGGCATCCAGCAGCGACAGTTGGCAGCCGTCGCACGAGGCGAACTTGAAGACGGCCAGCCGCGGCCGGGCGCGGGCGCCCGCGCCGTTGGCTTTGGTGACGCCAGTTTCTGTCGCGTTCATGTCAGAAATCCTCCACGCCGAAGAACGGCTCGATGGCCGCGTAGGAGAAGACCGGCCCCTCGCGGCAGACGAAGGCCGGCCCCAGTTGGCAGTGGCCGCAGAAGCCCACGCCGCACTTCATGTTGCGCTCCATGGAGACGTAGATCTGCTCCTTGGGGATGCGCCGCGCCAGCGCCTCATAGATGCCGAAACGGATCATGATCTCGGGGCCGCAGGCCAGCACGCTGGTCTTTTTCGGATCCAGGCGCAACTGGTAGAAAAGCATCGGCACCACGCCCACGTTGCCGCGCCAGCTTTCGTCGGCGCGATCCACCGTCAGCCGCAGGCTGATCTCCTGACGCTCCCAGGCGTCGAACTCGTCGGTGTACAGCATGTCGCTGGGCGTGCGCGCGCCGTAGAGCAGGAACACCCGGCCAAAATCAGCCCGCTGCTGCATCACATGGTAGAGCACCGGGCGCAGCGGGGCCAGGCCGATGCCGCCGGTGACGATGCACAGATCATGACCGCGCAGGCGTCCCATGGGCCAGGCCGTGCCATAGGGGCCGCGCAGCCCGACGATATCGCCCACCCGCAGGCGGCCGATGGCCCGGGTCACGTTGCCGGCAAAGCGAATGGTGTGGCCCAAGGGCTGCTGCGGATCGGGGGCGGAGCTGACGGAGATGGGCACCTCACCGATGGCCGGCAGATAGACCATGTTGAACTGGCCCGGCTGGAAGCAATAGCGCCGTTGCATCCCCTCATCCTCGAAGACCAGGCTGTAGGTCATGATGGCGTATGCTTCCTCTTTGATCTCCACAACCCGGGCCGGATAGAGCCGCATGGGGCCGTTGCGGGCAATCGACGCGCCCGGCGCTGTCGCTGATTTCATCATCTCACACCTCCGCTCGGATAGCAGCGACCTCGGCGGTGATGTCGATCCCCACCGGGCACCAGGTGATGCAGCGGCCGCAGCCGACGCAGCCCGATGACCCGAACTGGTCGATCCACGAGGCCAGCTTGTGGGTCAGCCACTGGCGGTAGCGCGAGCGGGTGTGGGGCCGGATGTTGCCGCCATGCACATGGGAGAACGCCAGGCTGAAGCAGGAATCCCACACGCGCACCCGGTCGGTCCTCTGTCCCGTCAGATCGGGCTGGTCCAGAACATCGCAGCAGAAGCAGGTGGGGCAGACCTGGGTGCAGTTGGTGCAGGAGAGACAGCGCTGCGCCACCTCATCCCAGTGGCGATGCTCCAGATTCCGGTAGAGCAGGTCGGGCAGGTCCGAGGTGTCCATCTGACGCCCCATGTGCTGTTCGGCCTCAGCCAGGGCCCGGCGCGCGTTCTGCAGCTCGAAAGCCCCGGCAGGACGCCAGGGCGTCTGGCCCAGCACCTGCCGGCCCAGCTCCGAACCCACCTCGACGACGAAGATCTCGTCCAGCTCCGTCAACGCCAGATCGAAGCCGGGGCCGACGCGCGGCCCGGCGCCCATGCTGGCGCAGAAGCAGGTGTTGCCCGGCTCGGTGCAGTTGACCGCCAACACAAAAGCCTGTTGGCGCCGCGCCCGGTAGTCAGGAACGTGGAAATTGCCGCTCAGGAACACCCGATCCTGGATGGCAATCGCCCGCAGCTCGCAGGCGCGCACGCCGATCAGCGCGTAGCGCGGCGCCGGCGCGGCATTGCCATCGATCTCGAAGGTCCCATCCTGCACGGTGAGCGTGAACAGCTTCTGCACCGGCGGATACAGGAAACGCTTCCAGGACTGGGGGGCGAGAGTGTAGCCGAAATAGGCGTTGTCATCCCGCTGGCGCAGGCGGTAGCTCGCCGCCTCCTGCTCGTCGCCCCAGCCGATCGGCAGGTCGCCCACACTCTCGATCTCATCGTAGACAATGGCCGTCTCGCCGCGGGTTGGCCCCAGCAGCGTGTAACCCATCTCTTGCAGCACCTGAAAGACCCGCGCCAGGTCCTCCTTGGCGATGCTGGCAAACGCGCCGATATTCGGTGTCAGATCAGGCATGGCTCCTCCGTGCCCTTGCAGAGCCTGGACGAGTACAGCGTCGTCCATGAGGCAGCTCTTTCGTCTGTGACAGGCAGACACAGGGACTTTGTGAAAATTATAACACAAAATCACAGCGATGTCCAGTGGCTTTTTTCTGCCGCTTGACATGACGGCGCGCTGACGCTATGATAGCAACCACCAACGCGCCAGCCAGCCTCTCGCCCCCTTTTCGGCTCTCAAAACACCAGCATGACCACATCGACCCTGCCTGCACCCGCCGCCCAGCCCCCGAAGCGAGCTGTCCTCTCCTGGGCGCTCTATGACCTGGCCAACACGATCTTCTCCATGAATATCGTGTCGCTCTACTTCAGCCTGTGGGTGGTCAACGAGATGGGCGGAAGCGACGCGGCCTACGGCAACGCCAACAGCCTCTCCATGGCGCTGATGTTCTTCACCGCGGCGATTCTGGGCGCGCTGTCGGACCAGGCCGGCCGCCGCAAGCCCTTTCTGATCATCACCACCCTGATCTGCGTGGCCTTCACTGCGCTGCTGGGCACGGGCGGGCTGGCGCTCTCGCTGCTCTTCTTTGTCGTTGCCAACTACATGTTCCAGGGCGGGCTGATCTTCTACGATTCGCTGTTGCCCGTCGTCAGCACCGAGGAGAACCGCGGCCGGGTGGGCGGCTTCGGCGTCGGGCTGGGCTACATGGGCTCCTTCATCGGCGTGGGCAGCGGCCTGCTGCTGCTCAGCCAGATCGGCTACACCGGCATCTTTCGCCTCAGCGCGCTGCTCTTCCTGCTCTTCGCCCTGCCCTGTTTCTTTTTCGTCAAAGAGCCAGCCCGAGCCGGCAAGCCGCGCCTCGGCCAGATCGTGCGCGGCGCGTTCGATCAGACCTACGGCCGCGGCATCCGCTCGATCCACAACTGGCCGCGCTACTTTGCCCTCTGGGCGCTGCTGGGGCTGGCGCAGGGTGCGCTGGCCCTGGGGCTGGTGTGGCTGGCCGGCCAGCCGGTACATGGGTGGTACCTGCTCGCCGGCCTGGCCATCGGGCTGCTGGAATCGGTCCTCTTGATGCCGGTGATTGCCCCCCTGCTGCACGCCGCGAAATACCGCGGCCTGGCCCGCTTCCTGGGCGGCCGCGTGCTCTACACCGACCCCATCAACACGCTGATCGTCTTCATGGGCATCTACGTCACCAACGAGGTGGGCTTCAGCGCGACCGAGGTGCAGATCCTGTTGCTGGTATCGATCCTCTTTGCCGTGGTGGGGGGCATGGCCTGGGGGCTGCTGGTGGACCGCATCGGCCCCAAGCGCACCCTCAACATCGTGCTGTTGATCTGGATAGCACTGCTGGCCGCCATCGTGTTGATCGCGGTCTTCGACCTGTCCAAGTGGCTCTTCTGGGGGGTGGGCACCGCGGCTGGCGTGGCTCTGGGTGGGGTGTGGGCGGCTGACCGGCCCTACATGCTGCGTCTGGCCCCGCCGCGCTTCGTGGGGGAGTTCTACGGGCTATACGCCATGGTCGGGCGTTTCGCCAGCATCATCGGCCCCTTCATGTGGGGCTACATCGCCGAGACGCTGGGGCTGGGCCGGCCCGCGGCCGTGGCCAGCCTGCTGATCTTCGTCGTGCTCGCCTTCATCATCCTGCAAGGGGTGGACGACCGGCCGCGGGAATGGCCGGCGGAGCTGCTGTGAGGGGGGAGAAAAGGCCGGCCTTTCTTGTTGCGCTGAACGTCAGTCCGCGCTCATGTTGTCACTTCTTTGATGAGCGCGCCAGGGCGCGTACTAACTGAGGTCTAGGAAAAATCGTAACTGCTCAGCCGGCGGGCCAAACGTTGGTTGAGTAGGCGTCTGCGCCGTATCGAAACCAACGT
>JACSRL010000412.1 GCA_014879765.1 Anaerolinea sp.
AGCAGAGCCAATCATGTGCCCCCCAGCTCACCTCCCTGGGGCGTGGCTGGGTTGGCTCTGCTCAGCGCGTTATTGGCGCTGACCTCCTCCTGCAACCCGTGCCGCTATGCGCATCCTTGCCGCGGTGGCACAGGTACCCGCGAACCTTCACATCGTCGCGTTTCAACTTCTTGGCGACGACAGACTTCAAGGAGGCGCCCATGCAGACCCAACAGTATCAGCTCACCCTCTACTTGCCAGACGACGCCATGCAGCCGGCCGTGGCCCTGCCCAAGCCCGACCGGCCGCGCGTCAAGGACCTGTCCATCCGAGAGGCGGCCCTCCAGTACCTGGGCGAGCTGCCTACCGGCGAGAAGCCGGTCACCCGCCTGCTGCACTACGGCGCCGGCGCGTTGGCCACGGATGAGTTGCTGGCCTGCGTCTTCAGCGCAAACGGTAAGGGCCACGCCGACGCTCAGCACCTGCTCAGCGCCTTCGAGGGTCTGCCCGGCCTGGCGCAAGCCACCATCCATGAGCTGCAACAACACCCCGGCATCGGCCCGGCGCGCGCTGCACAGGTCAAGGCCGCGCTGGAGCTGGGCCGGCGTTTGCTGGTGGCCGCGCCACACGAGCGACCGCAGATCCGCCAGCCGGCCGACGCGGCCAACCTGCTCATGGCCGAGATGAGCCTGCTCAGCCAGGAGCACCTGCGCACCGTGCTCTTGGACAGCCGCAATCGGGTGATCAGCATTCCCACGGTCTACATCGGCTCGCTGAATGCAGCCGCTGTGCGGGTCGGTGAGGTCTTCCGCGAGGCCATCCGCGCCAACGCTGCCGCAATCGTGGTCGTCCATAACCACCCGTCGCACGATCCGTCCCCCAGTCCCGAAGACGTCCAGGTGACGAGGCAGATCGTCGAGGCCGGTGGTCTACTCAACGTGGATGTACTTGACCACCTCATAATTGGTCGCCAGCGCTTCGTCAGCATGAAGGAAAGAGGCTTGGGCTTCAAGTAGCTTGTCAATTCCAACGTAACTGTGGAATAGAACGGAATGACGATGCGGACCGTCCCGACACAACCGGGGCGGTTTCTTTTTGCCAGGAGCAAACCCATGACCACCCTCGCCAACGCCATCTACAAGGCCAAAAAACTGGCCCTGGAAAAACAGGCCACGGCCTACGTCATCTTCGACCCCAGCCACCTGGACAACCCGCCCGATCTGGCCTACTACGCCGCCACCGAGGAGGAGGCCGACACCTTCTTCGCCGGCTGTGAGATCGTGGACTCGGTGGAGCCGGAGGACGTCGTGGAGGCGCCATGACCAATCAAGCTGTCACCCAAGCAACCAACGAGATCCTGGAAGCCTTCCGCAGCGGGCGCCTGGCCGAGCCCCTTGCGCAGACCTTCCTGCACAGCGGCCTGCACTGCGAACGTTGGAGCTTCACGAACCAGATGCTGGTGCACCTCTTCGGCTACAAGGACGCCGCTACCTACCGGCAGTGGCAGGACTTGGGCCGGCAGGTGAAGCGCGGCGCTCACGCCATCTACCTGATGCGCCCCAACCTCAAGCTGGCGCGCGTGACGGACGATGAGACCGGCGAGGAGCGCACGGTGCAGGCGGGCCTGCGCGGCTTTGGCTGGTTCCCTGTCCACGGCCTGGAGGACACCGTTCCCATCCCCGACTTCCAGGGCAATGCATATGACGCATCTGTCGCTACTGGCCGCGCCTTCGTGGCCACTCTGCCGCTCTTGGACGTGGCCCAGGCATGGGGCATCACCGTCGCCACCTACCACGGCGGTGAGGGGCGCGCCCTGGGCTATGCCCAGCCCGGCCAGCAGATTGGCTTGGGTGTGGCCAACCTGTCCACCTGGGCGCACGAGCTGGTGCACCAGGCCGAGCACCGCCTGGGCGCGCTGACCAAGCGGGGCCAGGATCGGGAGCAGGAGATCGTGGCTGAGCTGGGCGGCGCAGTGCTGCTCACGGTGCTGGGACAGCGCGCGGAGGCCGACTGGGGCGGCGCGTATCACTACATCAGGAGCTACGCCAAGGCCAAGGACGGCGAGGGGCTGTTGCGTGAGGTCATGCAGGTGACCAGCCGCATGGCTGCGGCCGTCAAGCACATCTTGGATGCAGCCGAGGCGCTACGCGTTGAGCAGCCAGCTACGTCGTAGCGCGGAACCGGTTCCGCGCGCCAAGGAGGCAAGCGATGCCCCGCATAGTCTATCTCATCCACCTGGACCGGCCCCTGGCCCACGCGCGCCACTATCTTGGTTCCACTGACGACCTGGAACGCCGGCTGCACGAACATGAGCAGGGCAATGGCTCCAAGATGTTGGCCGCAGTCGCGCGTGCCGGCATCCCCTGGCGACTGGCCCGCACCTGGCCGGGTGACCGCGCGTGGGAACGCCGGCTGAAGCGCTATAAGAAGTCCAAGCGATTGTGCCCCTTCTGTAGCGCTGGCGCGCATGGGCGGATGCAGAAACCATAGCTCACGGAGGCAACCATGACCCAACAGCCACTCAATCAGTATGAGGCCATCGACATCGCGCAGCACATCGCCAACCACACCGGCAGCCCTGTCAAGGTGACCCATCTGGGCCACGCCAAGGGCGGCTCGCAGATCGGCCAAACGCCCAAGGCTGGCCAGTCCTACACCATCGTCTACCCAGAGCCCAAATAAGCCGGAACCGGTTCCGAGAACGGGAGGCATCATGCCCAAGTACAAAGTGCTGGTTGACGTCGACGAAAACGACGGCGACGATGATGTGTTTGTCGTCTCGGTGACGGTTGAAGCCCCAACGCCTGCTGAGGCAATGGCCCTCGGAGAGGCCAGGGCAGTTGCCCGCTACGGCGAAAGCAAGGTGCTGGGCGCGTGGGATGCGCGCGAGCTGGCCTGATCCCCATGTACGTCAAGCTGCACGACAAGGCCGAGCGCCTGCGCTTCACCGTGCCCTGCGCCGCCTACGTAGCCGACAACGCCGACGGCCTGCTGCTCTTGGAACTGGTGGGCGCGGACAGCGAGAACCGCGCGGTCTGGAGCCACATCGTCAAGGCCCGCAGCGAGCGCAGCCTCACCGCCACCTCGGCCCACTTCCACGCCGGCGCGTCGACGGACGTGATCTGCGTCGTGCCCACCACCAAGTACCACAAGGTGGAGCAATCGGGTCGCGTCCTCCTGCTGCACGATGGCCTGACGCGCTTTCGCTACGAGTACCTGTTGGGCGGCGATGACGACGCGCCCAGTCCCTGGTTCATGCTGGCTTTGCAGCAGCACATCCCCATCCCGGTGCTGCCCCACTGGGCGGCGGTGGTTTGGGCCAAGGCTCGTGAACTAAGCCTGGTGCGGCCGGCCGACGTTTCCTTTGGCCCAGCAGTGGTGTGGCAGTTAGACCTCAACCAGAACACCTGGGAACGGATGATCCAGGACTTGGTGAAAGCCAGGAAGGTGACTGTGGAGGCGCGTTGATGGACATCAACTTCACCTTGACACCGGTCACCAGCCGAACCATCGTCCAAGGCAAGCGCACGCTGGACAGCCAGGTCTGGTTGCACGGCAAAGGCCAACTGGCCCGGGACTTCCTGCGCCGGTTGCGCCGGGCAGCTGCTTCGCTGGAGCAGTTGGGCGTGCGCTTTCACCTGGACGGCGACAACCTGATGATCTACCAGATCCCGCCCGCCATCCAGGCTGATTTCGACGCCAAGGGCGCAGTCATCGGCGCCACCTGGTCGGTGTGGGATGCGGGCGAACAGCCGCGCTGCTAGGCCGGAACCCCCGGGTTGAGCCTGTCGAAACTCGGTTCCGAAGGAGTGAAGCTCGTGAAGACGTTCTACGTCCATGTTCCTGGGCATGGGGATGCCTATTCAGTGCAAGCTAACGATAAGGAAGAGGCCCGCCAACAGATGCGGGACTTTCTGTCTACACGCTCGCGCGAGTGCAAACGTCTGCCCAGCGGCACAGCAGTTTGGGAGTTCACCCCACAAGCGCGGCGCATCATGGACGCCGCCCGCAAAGCGATGAGCCGCGATTACGCCGCGGCCGGCCAGATATTTGATCCGTAAGAGTGCTCAAGCGCTTTCTTGCGCCCACGATCTTCCAAGCCCCGAACCGCCCTCGCAAAGCGGCGGGGGCTTTTTGCTTCCAACCGCATCCAACGAACATCCCATGGCACGACTGGCCTCCATCGAGAAAGCAGGATACTTCCCCTGCCCCACCAGCGTGGTGGAGACCCTGGTCTTGCGCCACATCCGCCTCCACCCCTGGGCGGTCGCCCCCACCTACATCCTCGACCCTTGCGCCGGCGAGGGCAGCGCCGTCCACACCTTCGCCCAGGCCCTGACCAGCCTGCCCACATCTACCATGGCGGCCCACTACGCCGACATGGCCGAGCAGTGCCAGCGCCGCATCCACGTACGGGCGGTGGAGATCGACGCCGAGCGCGCACGAGCGGCCAAGGCGCTCCTGGGAGACCGGAACGTCGTGCACGCGGCCATCGAGAGCGTGTCGGCCGTGGGCCAGTTCGGCATCGTCTGGCTCAATCCGCCCTACGACCAGGTGTCCGGGGGACGCGCGGAGTTGCTCTGGCTGCGCATGTGCGCGCCCTTTGTGGGCGAGAGCGGCATGCTGGTACTGATCGTGCCCGACATGTTTGTGGGGACAGGCCGCTATACCAGGGAGATGACCAGCGCGCTTCTTCAGGCCGGCTTCGGCTCCAGCCTGGTGCTGCGCTTCCCCGATCCTGAGTACGCACCCTTCAAGCAGGTAGCCATCCTCGCCAGCCGGCCGGTCAGCTCAAACAACTACGCCTACCGCAACATCGACCTGGCAGTGGCCGGCGTCATCGGCCAGTGCAACCGAAACCACACCCACATCATCCGCGCCTACGACACCACGCCCAACCTGACGCGCGTGATCCGGGCTGAGCCGCGGCCCAGTGTCTTCGAGGCCGACCAGCCGGCGGCCATCATGGACCTGCTGGGCGACCCTGCGGGAGGTTCGAGCGCGCTGCGGCCGCTGGCTCCCATGCGTTCCGAGCACGCGGCCATGGTGGCCGCGGCTGGTATGTTCAACGGCGCGGTAGTAGGGCAGAAGATAATCAAAGGCACCACCATCAAGCGGGTGCTCAAGACCACCAGGCACTCGGAGACCGAGGCCGGCACAGAAGTCACGGAGGAGATTGAGGCGGAAGTGCTGGCTGCGCAGCTGGCCACCATCGACATGCGCACCGCAGCCATCGAGGTGGTCAACAGCATGGACCACAAGGAGCGCTTCGAGGCGTTGTTGGAGGCGCATGCGGCCGAGTTCGTGGACTTGGCCAAGCGTCTCTACCCGCCCGTGTTCACGCCGGAGGATATGGGACGCTATGAGGCAGCGCTCAGCCACATCCGCGCGCCGCGCGCTATTGGAGGGCAGCACAATGGGATGTTTCCACCTCAGGCATTCCGCGCGGGTGCCATCCTGGATGGTTGGCGCAGACACAAAGTGGTGACGATGGTAGGTGAGATGGGCACAGGAAAGACGATCGTGTCCATCGCCGCCTGCACAGTCAAGGCCCTGCAACGCAAACCCCACAACCAGAAGATCGTCGTGCTGCTGCCGCCCAAGGAAGACCTGGTGAAGAAGTGGGCCGAGGAAATCCGCACCGCGCTCAGGGAATACCAGCCCACCGTGGTGCACGCCCAGACTATCTCCGACGTGCAGGCCGCGTTCGCGCGCGATGGGCTGGTCTTCGTGCTGCTCAAGGAGACCACGGCCAAGATGAGCAGCGGCTGGGCGCCGGTGGAGCCGATCAGACCGCGCCAGCGCAGGCGGCCCAAGCCAGGCGCGATCCTCACCGGGGTACGACCGCCCCGCTGTCCTGCCTGCGGCAATCCCATCCTCTACGACGTGGACGACCCCGGCAAAATCAAGGCCCACTGCCAGCACTGCGGCACCCCCATGTGGACCGCCACGCGGCGCAAGAATGGCAACGGCAATGGCAGCGGACCTGGGTATGCTCGCTACCCGCTGGCGCGCTTCATCCGCGACCGCTATCGGGATCGGTATCTGCTGATCATCGACGAGGCGCATGGCTTCAAGAGCGGGGACAGCGCGCGATCGTACGCGGCCCAGGACCTGCTGACCAGTTCCCACTGCGCTTTGCAGATGACAGGCACCCTCTACAACGGCATGGCCTCCTCGATCTACTACCTGCTCTGGCGCGCGCTGCCGGAGTTCCGCGCAGCCTGGGGATGGAGCGACGTGCAGCGCTTCATCAACCAGTATGGCCTGTTCGAGAAGATCACCCGCACCTACCGCGACAAGCACTCCACCAGCGCGTCGGGCTACGAGAACTTCACCGAGCGCAAGTCGGAGCGGCCCGGCATCCACCCGGCCATGATCGCCCTGCTGCTGCCCAGCACGGTATTCTTTGGCATTCGCGATCTCGATGTGATCCTCCCGCCCTACGCCGAGCACACCCTGTTTGTGCCGCGGCCCAAGGAGTTGCAGGCGGTGGAGCGCTACCTGGACGAGGTCAGGTCGGACGCGGTCGCGCGCATGATGGACGGCGACTACCGGCTGATGGCGCAGTACAGTTGGGCCAACCTGGGCGCGTGGGACGTGGCCAGCGTCGGCGACGAGGTGGATGGGCACAGCCTGCCGCCCATCGCCTGCCCCGGTGATACACAGTACCGGCATGGTATGTGGATCAAGGAGGAGGCCCTCTTGCGCTTGATCGCGCGCGAGAAGCGGGCCGGCCGCAAGGTGCTCTGCTTCGTCGGCCAGATTAACCGCCGCGACCCCACCGGCCGGCTGTGTGCGTTGTTGGAGCGCTATGGCATGCGGGGTGCGGTCATGCGGGCCGACGAGAAGCAGCGCGTCCAGTTCATCCGCCGCGCGTTGGCGCAGGGAGCAGATGTGGTCTTCACCTCGGCCCCGCTGGTGATGGTGGGCATCGATCTCCTTGAGACGCCTACGCTGGTCTGGTTCACCGCCGAGTACAACATCTACGTGGTGCAGCAAGCCAACCACCGCTCGTTGCGCATCGGGCAGACCGAGGATGTCCACGTCTACTACCTGGCCTACGACCGGACGCCGCAAGCCTTTGCCATGCACCGCATCGCCAAGAAGCTGGCCGCGGCCCAGACCCTGCAGGGCGACGTAAGGCAAGGTTTGGCTGCGCTCTTGGGCGAGGAGGACTTCGTCAGCCGGCTGCAGGACGCCACCATCACCAATGAGCACTACGAGAGCGAGCTGTCCATCGACGACCTCCCGCCGTTGGTCTCCTTCGCGCCTGAGAGCCTGTCACCAGCTTGTCGAGGGATGGACGTCCAGATCAAGGTGCAGACCAACGGCCATGCCCGCGTGCGCGCGATGGTGCAGATAGAGGATCTGCGCCAGTTCCAGCAGTTGAGCTTGTTCGGCTAGGAGTCGCAATCCGATTGCCCTCTTTACACGAGGGATGTCCTGTGCTATACTGTGGTCATTGGCGCCCGTTGGACAGTCTTCCTCCCCCCCACTGTCATAGCGGGCGTTGTCGCGTCCGGAACCCTTGGGTTGAGCCTGTCAAAACCGGTTCCAAGTGCGCTTACGTCCCGGAACCTGGTTCCGCGATCTGCCGGATGGCCTCGCCCGCCAGCCGCACCGGCTTGCCCACCGGCCGCGCTTGGCCATCCACGACGCGCACCGGCTCGCTGCCCCCGCCCAGGAACAGGTTCAGGAGCACCGCCGGCCGCTGCGCCTCGCCCTGGGCCGGCTTCTCCTCCACTGCCCCGTCCGTGGGACGCACGCCGGCCAGCGCTAGCAGAGTCGCGGCCGCATCCATGCGCACCTTCTCGCTCTTGCCGGAGCGCATCAGCTCGACCATGGTCTGCAGCGCCTCCTGCACGTGCTCGGAGGCGAACTGGCGCGCGCTGCCGATGTTGGGCCACAGTGGCACGATCTCGTCCAGGAGCTCGGCGTTGGTGTTGTCAGCAAACCACTCGCGCACGGTGCGCACCGGGATACCCAGCTTCTCGGCCACGCCCTCGGCGGTGGGCCGGCCCCCGCGAAAGTCAAAGTAGGCTCGTAAGGCTTCAAGTTTCAGCGCGTCGATTTGGCGCTGTGAGATGAGATTGCGGTCCATGTGTGTTCCCCCTTTTGAGTGGTGATTGATCTGATTATAACACGCCGCTCATTGGACAAGCAATACCCTAGCAGATGCCAAGACGCAGATACCGAACAACAATCATAGAGGCGCAGCAATGACAATGCCCGTGCCCAACCTTGACTCATGCTTTGGCACGGACGGAAAACTCCCCACCGACCGCCAGTTGATACGCGTACTCGCGCGTTGCTCTGTCATGAGTTGCAGTCCGTGGGGCTGAAACCAAACAAGCGAGCTTTGACATGTCCACCGGTCGGAGCACGACCAACGCGCGCCGGCTACTGAGCAGCGGATCGCGCACCTCGATCCAGGCTTCGGTGGCGGCCGAGTTCAGGGTGGGATACAGGATGATCGCCTGGCCAACCGGATCCTGACTGAGAGCATAGATCACCAACTGGTAGAGCATGTCACGCGGCAGCGTCTCGGCCCACAGATCGCGGTACTTGGTGTCCAACAAGGCAACCGTCCGTGAGCCGTCCTGCACCAGGAAGTCGGGGCGCGGCGTAGGTGACTGTCGGCTCTGTGGGTTGCGCTCAGGCACGAAGGCCAGCATGTCTCGCAGCCGATACTCATCACGTACTGTGTAGGCGGGCAGGAAGTCGTGCAGGAAGCGCGAGATCAGCGCCTGGAAAAAGCGGTTCATGTCGAACAGGAAACCCGGCACAGGGACGCCACGCTCGCCAGCCTCCAGCACCGTGCCCTGCGCTTCCATCAGCAGCTCGACAATAGCCAGCGCTGGTTGATACGTTGCCACCAGACGGTCACCCTGGTGTCGTACCTGCTGCATGGTCTCTGCAACCAAGCGCACCGGAGTAACCTGGTCGTCCAAGAGCGCCGCCAGCCTGCGCAGGTGGGTGCGCAATGGCAAATCGTGGGTAAGCCGGGCGGCCGACTGCAGGCCCGCCAGAAGTACCTGGTTGATCAAGGTATCTTGTAGGCGAGGGTGATGAATGCATGGTAACGACGACTGCGCCGTGCCGGCACGTCCCGCCAGTTGCGTGAAATCAATCCTGCCCCTGGGGCTGGCCAACAGCTCATGGCGACGCTCATAGCGACGATGAAGTCCACGGGATATCAGCTCTTCAGCTTCGGCCGCCAACTGATGACACAACAAGTCCTGAAATGCATCAGGCTGGACCCCCTGCTTCTGCGGTGAGAACAACTCAAGGTGGCGCAGACCGTAGGCGTATCGCAGCAGGTTGAGCAGCGGCATCCCCTGTAGCTTGGGCTGGATGGAAAGCTGAATCGGGCCTATGCGCAGACTGCCGACGAACGATGTCGTCTCGATACGCAAACCACGACGCAACTCCAGCACGGCTAATCTTCCGTTTCGCGTCAATGCCTCAGCAAGTTGGCGCGCCTTGTCGTTGCCCAGCTCCAGACCCACCAGCTCAGGCATGGTTTCAGGCGACGCGACATACCATTCGGTCAGGACGATGGGTTGCATACCGGCTACTGCTCACCTGAGCTTACTGTGTATTTATCAACGTTGGCCTGCCCGGGCACATCAGTCTGTTGGTCGACATCGGCGGAAGTGGCCGCAAAAGTGGTCGTAAGCTCAGGGGTGGGATTGAGGAGAGCAGCCCGCAGGGCTGCCTGACGCGCAGGTTCAAACAACTCATGCTTGATGCGTTGGCCAGTCATATCGACTAACCCTTTCCCAAGGATCTTCTCCAGTTTTTCATAGTCTTCGTAACAATACTCCTCCAGGAGGGGGAGGATATCGTCTTGAATGATGCGAGCCAGGCGAGCAAAATCGCCTACTGGCCTGCCATCGTCCAGCAGATACGCGTGACCGATTTGCAGGTTGCGGGCGTCGCGGCCGATATGGTCGCGAATGCGCTGGTTGAGGGTATCCAGCCACAGTCCCAGAGGAATGCCATCGAGCACAGCAGCGCCCAAGACCGATCTATCAGGCATCAGTTCGACGAAGCCGAAGCGACGGCGCAAGGCCGTGTCCAGCAAGGCGATGGAGCGGTCGGCTGTGTTCATGGTGCCGATGACGTACACGTTGTCTGGCACGCTGAAAGGTTCGCCGGAAAGCGGCAGGAGCACTGCCTGGTTGCGCTTATCGCGCTCCAGGATGGACAACAACTCGCCAAAAATGCGGGGGATGTCACCCCGGTTGATCTCGTCGATGATCAAATAGAAGCGCCTGGTGGGTTGGCCACGAGCGTCGTCACACAGTTTCTTGAAAATACCCGCTCTTCGTTCGAAGGCAAGCTGTCCGTTGGTCAGCGTTGGACGATAGCCTTCGATGAAGTCCTCGTAGCCGTATGCTGGATGGAACGTGCTGACACGCACCAGCGGCCCGTGATCAGCGCCTTCACCGAGCACCACTGCACTTTGCTCCGCATTGAGCTGATCAAAGGCGAGACGAAACGCAGCGTAGGCTGCCAAATCCAGAGCCGTTCTCCTGGCCCAGTAGGTCTTTCCGGTCCCCGGCGGCCCATACAGGATCACCTGGCGCTTCCGCTCAAGCACGGCCTGTATGCGCCCTGGGATACCGGTGAATTCGGGTGCCTGAGGAACCGGTTCCGGCTGGTTCTCAAATATGACTGTTTCCTTGGCCGGTGGAAGTTGCGGATAGAGCACATGCCGCTCCACCTCGACCAAGTTGGGGAACGCTTTCATCTCGTGCAGTGTTGTGTCCAGCCCCTCCGGTTGCGGCGTTGTCCACTCCTCCAGCGAGAGCCATCCCAACGGGCGCCGATGCGGATAATCGGAGCCGGGATGGTAGGTGTATGGCCCGCTTACCTTGCCAATCCCCAGCACAATGGCACCGTCGGAGGCGATGATCAAGTCGCCCTTTCCTACGGCCGCAACGAAGTTAAATACTTCCTGTGTGATCTTGCCTGCCGCCTGGCTGGAGTAATGCTTTTCCACCAGCTTGCGAACCCGATCCTTGCCCTCTCGATTGCGCTCGATGGCCGACAGATCGCCTAGATCTGGCCAGCCAATCGCTATAGATGCGCTATCTCGCATCATCTCCCATCGATTGTGGGACGCATCTGTGCTGCCGATCTCTACGCGCCAATAGCTGTGTGGCGCTGGGTTGAGCTCATTGAGGATTTTGGTCAAGTTGTTGATCGAAAAGCCCAACTCAGCGGCGATGGCCATAAAGCGTCCCGCATACACAAATCGCCCATCCCCCGAGGGTGGTATTTGGAGCAACTTGATCAAGTGAAAACGTTGGTAGGTGGGATTGTGATAATCGTCGAGCTTATCCGGGTAGAGGAGGCTAAAGTACTTGTGGCCCCATGCAGTGTTGCTTACGTCGGGGGCCAGCCGATCCAGATCGCTCTGCAAACGAGCATATTGGGTGTCGTCGCCTTCTGCGGGCAGCTTGTCGAGCAATTCGACGCCAGCTAGTAGCTGATCACGGTGTCGACGGGCAACCGCAATGGCATTTTCCACCGTGATTTCTTTCTGTGCTCTCGGATTACCGGTCATCCATGCGCCCGTCTCAGAGCGGCGGTACATGCCAAACTTGAGCGCGCTGCCACCAGCAATGCTGCCAAAGGAAAGCGTGGGGAACTCGTCGTCGTTCTTGAACTCCAGCCAATAGACCAAGCTGTCGCGGTTGCCGTGTTCGTGCATGGCCGTGAGCAAAGCCTCTCCGTCGAGGTTACGCAACACTTCCGGCCCAAAGCGCCGTCGGAAAGTGTCGTAGTAGCCCCGGAGCTTTGCAGGGGACAACAGCTCGTCGCTAACTGAACGCTGCTCGTAGTGTTCTCGCAGTCTGGCTGCGAGTTTCTCGTCAAGAATCATGTTGATTACTCCCGTCGTTTGCTCGGGCATTGCGTGAGGTTTCTCTGATCAGCGCAATCATCCAATCCAGCACGCCCAGAAACTGGCTGAGTGTTGGCTCATCTTTCAGCAGCACCAGCGGAAAGCCGGGACGCCGATGAATGCCGTCTTGCGGCAGATTGAGGCCGGGGATCTGGTTGAAGCGATCCAGTAGCTCCAACCGTTTGGCTTCGTCGGCAAAGGGCGGCTTGGTTGCCATCATCTGGAACTGGACCTCGCATCGTCCATATGTCCAGAGCGAAACGAGCCAGTGCTGCTCTCTCTGGTGGTCAAACATCGGAAAGCACGATCCATCTTTGCCGCCCTTACCCCACCACAGGCGAAGACCACGGCTTCTCGCCCACGCCAGGGTCTTTACCGCAACCTGGACAGCAGCTGCGCCATGCCTGCGGCTTAGGTCTTCGAGGAAAGATGCCTCGTCCCACTGCCTGGTCTCGCGCACCGTTGTCGTCTTCTTGCCCTGCGCCTGTGCAGTTTGACCAATCACCCTGGGCACCAACGTGCGCAGACCTTCACCGACGTACTGCTTGATCTCGACAGCCAGCACCTCGACCGGGTCCATGTGCGCGTTGAGGAATTCGACGATGCGGCGCAACTCGGGCGGAATCTCGTCGGCCACAAAGACCATCCTGATCTTGGCGGCCTGCAAGTTGGTCTTAACCTGGCCCCAGAACGCCTCTACGGCATCCTCGTCGTCGGGGCTTGCGCCCAGGAGGTTCAACACCTGTTGAGCCGGTTCAGCGCCGCGTGTATTGCAGGCCGCCTCGAACCTGGCACGGATCGTCTCGACTGGCCAATAGACCACCGCGTTAGCGGCATAGTCCAGCATCTGGCCTACCACCTCGCGGCGGATGCGTGTATCGCTGGCGCGCTTGACTTCGACGAGGGTGGGGATGGCGTCCTGGTCGAGGAACAGGTGATCCAGCGACCACTGGTTGCCGCCGCCTTCTTCACCGGGCACGCCCACTTCCCTGGCCACCAGTAGCCAGCGACGCGGGTTGGCCTCGTCGATCTGCTCGCCGGCCAGGAGGTCGGGATATTGCTCCAGCAGGCTTTGGAAGAGGTCTTCGTTGGCATATGGCTGCTGGCTAAGAGCCTGGAGGGTGTTGTCGGATTGGATGAGGTAGATCTTGCCTGACATGACGTCACCTGGTTTCTGTCAGCTTCACCACCCGGCAGCTCGCCCACATCAGATCGAACTGCCGACGGAAGAACTGGTACCACTCGCCATCTCTGGCCGCGCTCAGCTCGAAGGTGGGATTGTCCTCGGTGCTGCGGTGATGATACAGCTCGACCACGATGATCCCATCGGGCGTGTCAGGATCGACCATGGAGAAACCATAGGCGGGTAGGTAGGGCAGGTAGCCCAACTCCAGGCTGCCGGTGATGTCGGGCGAGCTGGCGATCACTTCGACCAGGGAGGCGGTGCTGTCCAGCCGCTTGCGCCAGTGATCTACGCTGGAAATGCCGCTGCTGCGCACGACGCACTCTTCCAACAGTTCTTGCTTGGGATCCAGGATCATGATGCGTACAGCAGCGCCGGCCTGCAGCCGCTCATCTAGGAACCGCAAGTACTCCCGCGTCTTGCGTCCCAGCGTGAAACCGGACAGGTAGATCGCTGAGGCAGCGGACAGCCGCTGCGTTGGCAGCGACGACTGCGACGTGAGGAAGTCCGCCGCGCGCACGGTTCTGCGTCGCGCGGTTCGTCCCGACTGGATGTGTTCATCGGCGTCCGGGCCTGGCGTCCACGACTTGGCCCGCTGCCACATCTCGTCGAATTGCCTGGCGAAGTAGTCGTACCAGACCCCGTCGCGCTCCGGCGTCAGGACGAAGATCGGCGGGGTGACGTAGCCGGCGCCATGGGGATACAGCTCGACGATAATATCGCTCTTGCCGGCCGCGGTCTCGAAGCGATAGATGCCAAACGACGACGCGTAGGGCAAGAGGCGCGCAGAGAAGCTGCCCCGATTCAGGCCAGCGCGTTGCATGTCCTGCTGCTCTGACCCGAAACCGCCGCGCTCCAGGTAGGAAAGATCTTTGAGTGTCGCCTCCAGGCGCTTCAGATAATACCCCACATCTTCCGGCACCTCGCTGCGCTGCGCCGACATCTCCAGCGCCAGCGAGTCGGGATCGGCGATCAGCAGGCGCAGGGTCGCCCCCTGGGCCAAGCGCTCGCGCAGGTTGCCGAACTGCTTGTTGACGGCCGAGGTGAGTGTCACGCCGCACATGTCGATCTGCATCGCCGAACGCACGTAGTCATCCAACACCGGCGCCTTGACGAAGAAATCGCGCGCCGACGGCCGTTCCGACAGCTCCAGCCGCCTGACCAGTTGCTCGATGCGGTCGGACAGCCCCCATTCGTCGGCCAGGAAGAAGCGCTGCACCAGGAAGAACAGCACCACGACGCCGAGCAGGCTCGTGCCCAGGTTGATCCAAACCGACTTCCAGTCTGGACTCGTGGTGAAGAACAGGCCGGCCAAGACCAGGATCACGGCCAGGCTGAGCACGACGAGGTAAACGGCCAAAACGTAGCGCGAGCGGCGTTGTCTGTCCATGAGGGTATCCTTGTGCTCTACACCGTTCTACGCGGGCTTCATCAACTGGTCTTGCCATTGCAGAATACGCTGGCGCACGCTGTTCACCGGACCATCGAAGTCGATGTCTACGATCAACGGGCTATGATCGCTCAGGCCGCTCCAGGCTTCGTGCGCGCCGACCCGGACGCTGCGCACGTGTGGCAACCAACTGCGCGGAATGAAGCAGTAGTCGATATGAAAGCCACGATCAGGCTTGCGATACATGTAGAACGTATTGCGCGTCTCGGCGCCTTGGCGCTCTCGAAACCAATGATGATAGATGCTAACCAGACCATGGCCCTCCAGGGCAGCCACAACATCTGCATGGCGATGGTTGTCAGGTTTGTCCCACATCAGGTTGCTGTTGAAATCGCCGACCACCACCGTTGGGCCGCCGCTGATGAAAGATGCGTAGGCATTCACGCCGGCCAGGGCTTGGCCAATGTACATGGCCTTCTTCTCGTCGTCTTCCTTGGTCCACACGGCCAATAGGTTGAAACTGCTGGGTCCGGCTACCACAATGGGAACCACGTACTTGATGGATGGGTTGTGGATGGGATCGATCGCGAGCTGATAGCCGGAAGACGCCAAGACAGCCACCCCCTTTCCGCGTGTGTTGTCTCCATGCCAGCACAACGGGCGTTGGGACCATCCTGCATCGTGCGCCTGTAGCCGCTCCGGAGCCTCGCATTCCTGGATAATCGCGATATCGGGCTGGAGAGCCGCGACCTTATCAGCCTTGTGGCGGAAACCGCCCTGGCAGTTCCAGGTGACGATTCTCATGAACTCAGTGGCCTTGTCATCGTTTCAGGAGGCGGAGGGTTGGTCCGAGTCCGGATCGAACAGCCTGTATTGGCCATGGCCGATCCACCAGTAGCGCACCAGCACCTCACGAAAATGATGCCTTGATGGGTGGTTTGCGCACGCCGCAATTAGCTCGGGGGTGACATTGCGGAGGTTAAAATCAGGATAGCGCTGCGTTATCACAGGATTGAGATCCCGAGGCGCAAATACCCATGTCTTGTCACCGTCCGTCAGCTCCAGCACTGCTTCCCATACCACTTCTTTGACCTTAGGCTCACGTGACCACCGAGCAGTAGTTGCTCGTATGGGACCAGTTGTGTCCTCTCGACCGGCTGTCGGCAGCACGTCCAGAGCTTCAAAAACTTCTCTCGCAAACTGGTCAACTTGTCGATGCTCATTTGCCCTGTGATACAGCCACTGCCCAACCTTATCCCATTGGCTGTGCTGCGATTTCTCGTCTCGGTATGTACGGAGCCTGCTGTGGATGAACTCAATGATCTGATCCCAGGAAAGTTGAACGACAGGAGTAGCAGCCAGGTCTCGATTGATCTCACGCCCCAACGCGAACAGACGGAGACGACAGCGCGCGTCTTGGTAGTAATGGTCTGAGTACAAGGATTGGGCTGCTTGTTCTACAAGGCTTGGAGGAAGTACCCCTACTGCATAAAGAACCCGCTGCATGTTGCTTTTGTCCGGATCTGTCCATGGTCCGTTGAGAGCACAGCGGCCGGATTTCACCTCGGCAATGATAACATCGATCAGCCCATCTACGCTGAACACGGGATGATCCTGCATCGGTCGGTTCGACATCGCCAACTCCTGGCGAAAGGGGAACCTTGTGGCAAGGATGTCAACGTCAGTACCTTGGTATCCACGCCGCTCATGGTGTACGAGGAAGTTCACGGTTGTTAGGCAACCGTTCAAGCGGAAGAACCAATAGGCGAGGTTCTCAGTGCTGATGTATGGCCCTTTCGGCAAACGGGCACGACTCGTCGATTTGTTCATATCGGATTGCTCTTGGTGAGTCGTATGAATACCGAGAGCCATGAGGTGCGCGATGTTCTCAAGTTGTTCATGTCTCTTGCGAAGTCAATACCAGTGCCCAGGAAAGGCATCGCGATGTTGACAAAATCAAGCAACAAACTCTCTGCTGTCTCAACTGCGATCTGACGGAAAGAAGGCAAGACAGCAGTCCATGCATCAGCCATCTCCTTGTTCCACTCACTCTGGATACGCTCGCGGACGTCCGCGGAAGTCGCATCTTGGGGTAATTCCATGATTTGTCCTTCGATCTCGCCAACAACACGGCGGAAGTCCCACATCCCCGGATCTGATCGCAGGTCGTTGATTTCGTCCCACGGAACGTCTCTTACTGATGGCATATAGGTGTTCACGATAGCCAACCGAGTTGATGCCAAGAAGCCCAGCCGCTCAAGCTTCGCCGACATCAGATGGGCGTGTATTGGGTCAGTGCTGATGAATGCGTCGACCATCGTAGTCAGCACCAAATCGTGATTCAGAGACTTCAACAGCTGGTCTCTGATGCGCCTATTTGGTATGACTTCACCAACCGATGCACGATAGTCATCATCGCATAGCTGTCTTACGAGTTCACTGAATTCGGGAAACCTGACGGGATCATCGTCCAGCCAAATAAGCCATGGCGTATCCAGGCCCTTCAAATCCGACACGGCAGTTTGGAACTCCGAAAAGTACATGGCGGTCGTTGGTCCATCAAACAAAAGCCTAGGTTCCCCGGAGCCGTCGGAAGGTTGAATGGTGACTCGAAGTGAGGGCGCCTCCAGCTGCTGAAGAGCCTCAAACTGTTGTCGCGTTTCGGCAACTGTCTGATCCGTGACCCCTTTCCCCAATCCTTCTCGCGGGATGCGAAAATCCAGAGCACCCCGGTCTGTCATTTGGAGCTTGTAGACTCCACCCTCAAGGATCACCTCGTCAAAAAGCAAGCTGGCGATTTTGATCCGCTCCTGAAGCGCAACATAGCCTGTCGCCGCCTGGAACATCTCAACATTTGACCGCAGGGGAAAGAATATGCGTGACGGGTTGATTGCTCGCGCTGACCCTTCTGTGTACATCATCCAACCTCCGGAGTTGCGGTTTGCTCACACGATACGAGATAACAACTGACTTGCAGCACCCAGCCCAACCGATGATTCTGTCGTCTCCAAGAAGTCCTGTACTGCATCCACCACCCGCTCATCCTTGAGACTCGCCAGCGTCGAACTGGCCAGCCAGCGCACATTCTCGTCGTCGTCGCCCAGCGCTGCCACCAACTCGCCGATAGCCTCGGGAGTGGCCGCGCGCTTGAGGGCCATGATGCGCGAGAACTTCTCGGCGTAGCTACCCTGCGGCGGCATGACCGGGATAGGCGGCCCTTCCACTCGCTTCGCCTCTGGCATTGATGGCTTCGACGCGGACATGTGTTGGGGCGCGGGCGCAGGAGCAGATGAACTGGCCTTCGCTCCCTTCGGTGCGTCAGGCACAGCCACCGATTTGGGCAGCGACATTCGCGCATTCGTGGCCCCATTCGTGGACGGCCCCACCTCCACCCACTCCGGCGGCTCACCCCCATGCGCCACCGCGGGATCAGCCGGCGGCGGATCGAGCCGCGTCTGGTACGGCTGGCCGCTGTCCATGGCCTGCTGCATGGCGTCGTAGATTTCGAGGATCACCCGCTTGGTGCGGTACTCGCCGTGCGCGGCCACGTCCTTGCGCTTGACGATGGGAAAGGTCTCCATGATGTAGTCCACGTCGTCGCGCGCGATGCCGTAGAGGTGGAAATAGGCCGCGTCCAGCTCGCAGCGGAGGAGGAAGCGGCGCTGTACGTCCCAGCGGAAAGGCGGGGGAACGTGGCCTGTGAAGCGTAATGCGTAAGGGTGGTCGCCTAGCGCGGGGAGCACGTCCTGGGCAAAGGGGAGCAGGTCCCAGGCGGTGTAGGTGAGCTCGAGGACGCGGGGAAGCAACCAGGCATGCTGCGTGTCCTGCCTCTCCTGACCAGTCCAGGGGCAGGATGAAAAACAGGCGGCTGGTGGAAGGACAGGAAGTTGCTTGATTATGAAGAAGTTTAGGTTGGTGCCTCCTACATTGCACCTGACAACGTAGTCGAATGCAAATGAACTCACTTGTGCTGCAAGCAGAGCGCCCTGTTGTCGTAGTTCCTCCGAAATGAGCAAGAGCGGAGCGCTATTACCGACAGCTACGTCTCCGATAATGCTGAATATGGCGGTCCTTAGGACTACTGCCCCCGTGATGCCCCTAAAGGCGATATGCCACCTAGGTCCCAGGCTGTCTTGGCGTTCAGACAGATTCTCAGTTGAGACCCAGTACCCGGGAATCGATAGCAGGCTTGGATTCGCATGCTGATCATCATTCAGCTCAGGGAGTTTTCCCTGGTTCGCCTGGGCCTGGGTCTGGCCTTCATAAGTACCAAAGCGGTGATCAAAAATGTGGAACATCTTGCCTTCGTACAGCGGCAGATAGGTCTCTCCGTCTCGCTCAAACCGGTTGCCTACCAGCGGCCAGCCCTCGGCCTCCAACTGCTCGCGCGTGCGGAAGAGGTGTGAGTCGTTGGACATGTCTAGCATCCGCAGGAACTTGACACCCCATGGGTTCTCCACCGGCGGGCCTTCCTTGATAAGCACCGGCACGCGGCGATAGATGCTCTTGGTCAGCTCGGCATCGCGCTTGCTGCGGAAGATGGGACAGGTGCGGGTGTTAGGGTTGAGCAGGGCGATGTCGTCCGCACTGAGGGCGAAGTGACGCCAATCGTCCTTGAGGTGATGAACCTGGCGCGCAAAGAAAACGAAATCCGCCGCAATGACATGGCCGGAAGAACCAGTCAACGTGAGCAGGCAGAACTTAGTGGCGTGATGGATATCCGGGAAGATGAACTCCTCATTCTCAAAGCTGTACAAACTCGCAAGTGTCTTGGTAGAGTTGATGTCTTGGAAGAAGAACTTGGTGGTGTCGTCGGTAGCGATGCCACTGGGGACAATGATGCCGGCCCGCCCCACGGGGTTGAGCACTTGACGCGCCAACTCGGCGAAGACGGCGTAGGTGTTGACGTCGCCCCGACCGCACAGGGGATACTTGCCGCTGGTGCGGATGAAGGCGCTCTCCCCCTCGGCCGCGCGCAGGTCAGCCTGGTAGGCGGCGTACAGCGCCGGGTCGTCCTGCTCCAGCGCGGCGATCATACGCTTGCGCGCCGCGGCGTTGGCCGCGGCTGCGATCTCCGGGCTGCGGCTGGCAAACCACTCCTTCTCTTGCAGCTTGATGCGCTCCCAGGGCGGGTTGCTGAGGACGACGTCGAAACCGCCGCCATCGCGCCCAAACACCGTCGGAAAGGCCAACTCCCAGTGGAAGAAACGGTGGCGCTGGGCGATCTGGCGGGCCTGCGGCGCCAGCGCGTCATTTTCAGTCCAGTAGCGGCGGCGCTTGTCCAGCTCGGCCTGGGTGGGCGCCAGCATCAACTCGGCGTCGCCGGCCGGGATGGGCCAGAAGAAGGCCGCGGTCCACAGGTCGTACTCGTCCCGCTTGCGCCGGTAGGCCGGCGAGTCCAGGTAATCCTGAAACGCTTCGGCCTTGAGCGCCACCGTCTCCAGGTCGTCCTCGTCCAGGGTCTCGATCTCGGCCAGCTCGTGCTCCAGCTCAGCGCTGGTCGTCTCCTCAGCCTCGGCGAACATCTCGCGCAGGAAGCTGCCCTGGCCACCCCGCTCGCGGCGGTTGCGGGCGCGCAGGGCCGTGGCGGTCTTCTTATCGTCGCCGGTCAGCGGCTGGAACGCGTCGTCGGGCACCTTGGCGATGTCCAGCCCCGGCGCCACGCCCAGCAGGCTGTTGCCGCACTGGATGTTCTTGTCCAGGAAGCTCAGCGGCTTACCCGGCTCCAGGCTCTCCATCCACAGCGCCACCTTGCACAGCTCCACCGCCATCTCGTTGATGTCCACGCCATACAGGCAGTGGCGCACCACATCGCGCATGGCCGCGCGGATGGCCTCGGGCGATGGCTCCTCATCGCCGGTGCGAATGCGGGCCAGGTGGCGCGCCAGCCGGCGTCCTGCGCCGATCAGCATGTGGCCGGAACCCACAGCGTAGTCGACGACCTTGATGGACAGAAGCGCCGCTTCTTGCAGGCGGCGCAGCGCGTCCCGGGTCTGGTCGTTCCCCCGGCGCCAGCGTTCTTCGGCGGCCTTGAGCCGGTCGGCCACCACGGGCTCCAGGGCGGTATCCAGCAGGTTGTTGACCAGCGGCGTCGGCGTGTAGTGGGTGCCGGTGGTCTTGCGCTCGGAGCCAGCGACGACTTCCAGGGCGAAGGTCGCGGCGTCCACGTTGAGCTGGGGGTGCAGCTCCAGCAGCGACTCGTAGACGCTCCCCAGCTCCTCGGTGTCCAGGTTGCGGTAGTCCACCGGCCGGCGCACACCGTTGTCCACGGCAAAGGCCAGGGCGCGGATCGCGTCCAGCAGGTCGCGGTTGGCGATGTCGGCGTCGTCCAGGTGGGGCGTGGAGCGGTCGGAGAAGAGGAAGCCGCCCAGGCCGGGCAGCCCCAGCGGCGCGTAGCCGGTGCGCAACTGGGTGAACAGCAAGCGCAGGCTGCGGTAGAGGTCGGGGTGGGGCGAGCCGCGGCGGGCCTCGGCCAGATCCCGCAGGCGGCCCAAGCTGTAAGACCGGTAGCGTTCCCGCGCCTGGGCCGTCGCGTCGGGCGGCAAGAGCAGGTTCCGGTCCTCGGCCACGAAGAGGAAGATCAGCCGGTAGACCAGGCGCAGCAGCTCGCGGTAGTAGTCGTAGATGCTCAGCCGGCCGGCTTGCAGGTCGCCGCGCAGCCGCTGGTTGGCCTTGTGGCCCAGAAAGCCCTTGCCCAGCACGGCGATGGCATCCTCCACGCCATCGCGCAGGGCATCCAGCGCCCGCGCACCCTGCTCGGCCGCGCTGTGCGACCACCGCTCCAGCCAGCAATCCGCCGCCCCGACCCGCTCTCCCTCTCCGCCTTCCTCCTCCCCTTGTCCCTCCGCCCCTCCGGGGTGCTGCGCAAGGATGGTTCCCAATCTACTTGTTTCCTTGTCTCCTTGTCTACTCTGTTCCACCCGGCTCTGATGACAAACAAGCCACAGCAGGGTGAAATCGCTGTACAGCTCGCCGGCCATCATGGCTTCCAGATCAAACTCCACGTAGGCCGCGCGGGTCAGGCTGGCGTTGTCGCGCAGCACCCGCAGGCGCAGCCCGTTGCTGGCGAAGCCCCACTGGCTGGCGTCCCAGCGGTTGAGGAACTCCTGCAACAGGCTGTGCGGGCTGCGACCCACGGCCGGGTCGCGCCGATCCAACTCCTGGCGAAAGCTGACCAGGTGGATCGGCGTTTGCTCCCATACGTGGCTGATGGGATACGCCTGGCTGTCGCCCTGGCCGTCCTCGACCGTCAGCTTGCCGGCAAAGGTTAGGCGGCCGTAGCCCAGCTCCTGGAACAGGATCAGCAGCCAGCGCTCGCGGGTCAGCGTCGTGCCGCGGTCGGACTCACCCAAGGCGCGTCGCTGGTCGTCGAAGCTGCGCCACACCCCCAGCAGTCGGTTCCACGAGCGACTGATGGCCTCGTTCAGCCGTTCGCTGGGCGCCAGGTGATAGTCCTCCGGCCGCAGGCCCTCGACCGCGCCGGCCGCGACGCGGCTCAGCAGGTCAGCCGGCAGAATGCCGCCCTCAGTCTTGACGGTGGTGAAGGGGGTGCGGGAGATGGTTTGCACGTATTCGTCCCTAACCGGACTGTGATGCCAGCCAGAAGCCTGCAATGGCCCCAAGAACCAGGCCGATGAAGAAATTGCCTCCGTCGTTGTTCTGGGCAACCGGAAAACCTTGCCAGACGTTTGGGTCCAGCTGAGGCGCCTGTTGCACAATCAATGGACGCAGGGCAACCAAGTCGGCGTTGATATCGCGCATCAATGGCGGTACTGCTTGGTAGTTGGCATTGTCAACGAAGTTCAGTAGGCTGGTGGAAGACGACTGGATCTCTCGTGCCAACCTGGTTATTTCGGTTAAGGGGTTAGGGGGTGGGTTATTGCCTTGGCCTATTTGAAGCATGAAAGTAGTCTCCTTTCCGCTTGAGTCGAACGAATTCTCTGCGAACAATAACCTTTTTTCGACCGATCAAACAGGACTCGGCAGCAACACATACAACCCCAGCACATCCACCGGCAACTGCGGCTGGACATCATGACGCACGCCGGTCTGGCGGGCAGCAGCGCGCACGCGGCGGTGCTCTTCCAGCAGTCTCTGGCCGGTGCGCTCGGCCAGGTCGTGCAGCGGCGCCTCCAGGTAGGCCATGCCCTCCAGCACGCGGCCGATGAACTGGCTGGCCTGCCCCGGCAAGAGGTTGGCGTCCGGCTCGGCCTGCAAGAGCTGCTCCACCTCCGCGCCGGGCAGCCACTGCGGCGCTTCGGGGCTGCCGGTGAAGCCGGCCAGGCGGCAGGTCTCGGCCAGCAAGGCGGTCTCCTCAGCGGCGCGCGCCGTCAGGATGTGGAAGCGCAGCCGCAGGAGCAGCAGGGTGGTGGTGCGCTGGACGGCCCGCGTGCGGATCGCGCCGCAGCGCCGTGCCACGCCGTCGGCCAGTGGGTCCAGTGCGCTGTCCATGACGTAGCCGGCCAGCCCCTCGACCAGCGGGTGCGTGCGGTGCAGGTAGAGCGCGCCGTCGCTGGCCGGCAGCTCGAAGCATGCGTTGAAACGCTCGCGGCCGCCGGCCGCCTCGCGCAAAGCCGCCTGGTTGGGCAGATTGACCTCCAGCAGGCCGTTCTTGCCGGCAGCGAAGCCATGGTGGGCGCGCACCACGTTGGTGAGAAAGCTGCGCACATCCACGCCTGCGCCGATGGCGTCTCGCTCAGCCTGCCAGGCGCGCGCCACCTCGTCCACCTTGATGGCGCGCTGGGCGAACATGGTGCGCGAGCGGCGCTCCTTCTCGCTGACGTCCTCCCAGCGGCTGTGCAGGTCGGCGACCATGGCCGGCTCGTCGACGAAGTCGAAGGCCATTTGCCGTCCGTCCATCTGGTCGCCCCGCAGCAGTAGCCCCTGCATCAGCGCCTGCACCACCTGGCTGGTATCGGCCGGCACCGGCACCGAGATACCCAGGGAGGAGCGGATGGTGCGGTGCTTGCGCAGGAGCACGTCCAGCACGATGCCGTCGATCTGGTTGTCGATGCCGTAGTAGGTGACCGCGCGCACCGTGGCCTTGGGCTGGCCATAGCGGTCGACGCGCCCCTCGCGCTGCTCGTGGCGCGTGGGGTTCCAGCTCAGGTCGTAGTGCATCACCGCGTCGAAGCGTGCTTGCAGGTTGATGCCCTCGCTCAGGCAGTCGGTAGCCACCAGCACCCGCCGCGCGTGCTCGCCCAGCGCGGCCACCCGCTGCTCGCGCTCGGCCGGCGGCAGGACGCCGGTGACGGCCATCACCTCGACCCCTTTGGGCAGCGCCGCGCGCAGCTCCTCGGCCACGTACTCGGCCGTGGGGATGAAGCGGCAGAAGAGGATCGGGCTGTAGCCGTCGTCCAGCAGTTGGCGCACGACGGTGATGGCCGCGGCCAGCTTGGCGTCGTGGGCCGGCCCGCGCAGCCGGTCGGCGTCGCGGGCAAAGCGCAACAGGCGCTCGCGCTGGGCGTCGGGCTGCTCCTCGCCCTCCTGGCCGCCGGGCGCCACGTCCATGGTCTCGCTGGCGTCGATGTCGTCCAGGTCCAGCACCGAGCGCTCGCCCACCAGGTCGGCCTCTTCCTCGCTCTCCGTCTCGGCCGCGCCGGAGCGGGTGCGCAGGGTGGCGGCGGCTGCGGCGGGGCTACTGGCCAGGCTGCGCAGCAGCGCCAGGGCTGACCACCAGCGCACGCGCTGGCGCTGGCGGCCGCCGGCTGGGTCGTTGACCCGCTCGCGCGCGTAGGCCAGCACCTGGCGGAAAAGGCGCTGGTAGTCGGCGCTCAGGGCGTAGGTGAACTCGGCCTCCTCGCGCCGCGGGAAGACGGTGTCCGCGTGCAGGTAGTCGCGGATGTCGGCCCGGCGGCGCTGCACTAGGTGCTGGGCCACCTCACGGCGCAGCGTCTCGTGCTGCGGCCCGGTCAGGTCCTCGGGCAGGCTGCGGAAGTCAGGGCGCAGCAGGCCCAGCAACGAGCGAAACGCGCCCTCGTCGCCGCTGTGGGGGGTGGCGGTCACCAGCACCAGGTGGCGGGCCGGGTCCCTCGCCAGCGCGCTGATCAACTGGTGGCGCAGGTGCCGGCCGCCCCGCTGGTTGAGGGAGAAGGCGCAGGTATGGGCTTCGTCCACGATCACGAACTCGGGACAACTGCGCACGAAGTCGTCGCGGCGCCGGCTGGCCTTGATGTAGTCGGTGGACACCACAACGAATGGGTAGAGGTCGAACAGCGATTGGCCGGCCGCGGTGTTGCGCTCCAGGCGGGTGACAGTGCTGGGCAGTACCAGCTCGGCCGCGATGTTGAACTTCTCGTTAAGCTCGTCCTGCCACTGCTCGGCCAGGTGAGGCGGGCAGAGCACGGCCAGACGCCGGATCTCGCCTCGATCCAGCAGCTCGCGCGCCAACAGAGCCGCCTCGATGGTCTTGCCGATGCCCACGTCGTCGGCCAGGAGCAGCCGCACCGGGTCCAGCTTCAGACCCATCAGCAGGGGCACGAGCTGGTAGGGCCGCGGCTCCACGTTCAGGCGGGCCGAGGAGCGGAACGGCCCTGCGCCGGCGCGCACGCCCAGCCGGGCCGCGTCGCGCAAGAGCCGGCAGGAGAGGAAATCGCCCGGTCGCGCCGGGTCCGGCAGCGCAAAGGTCGCCGGCGCCACGTCATCCCCTTCCAGCGGCAGGTAGATGCCGGCCACCTCCTGCTCTACGCCGCCCAAGGGGCGCAGCAGCAGGAAGTCGTCGCTGGACTGGGGCAGGACGACCCATTCACGGCCGCGGGCTTGGACGAGGGAGCCGACGGCGTAGGTCATGGCTGCGCCCCGAACAGCCAGGCGTGACGCTGCACGATGTCCGGCCAACTGTCCTGGACGCCAAAACGAATCACCATGACACCGGCGCCCTCCAGACAGCGGGTGATGTGACGGTCCTTGGCCATGACATCCTCGAAGGTGTGGTAGAAGCCGTCGATGTACACGGCCACGGCCTGCTCCGAGTAGAAGAAGTCAGGGACGGTGTGGCAGTCCGGTCTGGCGTGCTGGGCCGCATCGGGCAGGCGCAGGTTGCGCTGGTCGACGAAGTCCAGCCACTCCCGCTCCAGGTCGCTGTCACACAACGCCTTGAGCCTTGCCACGTGCTCCGCCCGCGGCAGGCCCACCGGGCTGGCTTTGACGACGCTCCCCGTCAACTGGAGCAGCAGGTCGCGCACCTGCAGCCGGTCCAGCAGCCGGTGGTCGGGCTGGTTGCCATAGCTCATCAGGCAGTCGTAGCAGGCGGCCTCGCAGTCCTCTCGCGCGTGAGGCGCGCGACGCTGATCGTCGCCCGTCTCCGGGTCGAAGTGGCACAGGCGCAGCGCCAGGCCAGCGACCTCGCCCAGCGCGGCCGGGTCATCCAGCAGTTGGCGCAGCACCCCCGCGCCCCCCTCGGCTGCCTCGTAGAGCAGGATCAGCTTGCGCTCGTCCGGCGAGGGCAACGGCTCGGCCGCCAGTTCGCTGTCCTCCAGCTGGAAGCGCACCTGGACGGCGTTCTTCAGCGCCGGCTGGAGCGAGGCCATCTCGGCTGTGCTCAACGGCTCGGCCGGCTCGATCAGCAGGCAGTTGCGCCGGTCCTCCACGTAGGGCGTGACCCGCTGTTTGGAAGCGCTCATAGGGTCTTCCGGGTCAGGCTCGACGGCGTCCTCGTTGTGGCCCCAGTAGCCCCGCTCCGTGTCCAGTACGAAGCCGGTAATGTTGGGTTCCTTGCGCCGCCGCCAGCCCTTGTTGATGCGCCAGATGGTGGCCGCGTGCCCATAGGTCAGCCGCAGCAGCTCGCGGCCGTCCGCGGCGCAGACCGTAGCCAGACGGGTGGTGTTGCGGCTGGGATCCCGCTCCAGGCGCACGGCTGTCACCAGGTCGTAGCCCATGCGGGTGCGCTCCTCCTCGTCGGAGTTGATGCGGTCGCGGCGCCGGGTGGAGACGTTCTGCATGCGCATCAGCGACGAGAGCGGCGTCTCCAGCAGCGTGTTGCACTGCTCGCAGCGGTCGGGGTTGGCCACACCCTCTTGCACCGGGTGCAGATAGCCGCAGGCCGGGCATAGCTTGGCGCTGCTGGTCAGGATGCCGTGGTCGCCCTGGACATCAATGGGCAGGATCACCCGGTTGACCGTGTAGCGCGAGCCCTCGTGGTAGATGATGCTGCGCGGGCCGAACTCGGCGATGGCCAGGAAGCGCGGCCGGCTGAGATACTCGTCCCGTTCGTTCTTGCCGATGCGCCGGCCGGGGATGTAGGCCGACAGCGGCAGCCGCGGGAAGTTGTAGCCCGGCAGGAAGCCCTCGCTG
>JACSRL010000326.1 GCA_014879765.1 Anaerolinea sp.
GCCACCAACCGTCTACACCAGGCTGACCAAATTGTGAAAAGGCCAGCACAATTTAAGCGAATGGACAGTGATGAGCGAGGAGCTGATGCCCTCGGCGTGCGAGGTCGACATCACCGGCGTGGCATCCATGTACGCCCTGCAACTGGCCACGGGGCAATCGGCGGCGCTGGTGGATTGGAACAACAACTACGGCGGCGATCCGAATAAATGTGTATTGTTCCACTGCGGCAACTTCGCCAAATCCTTCTACAAGGAAGCCCGCATCGCCTATGCTGACATCCTGGCCACCACCCTGGGCCAGGAAAACACCTACGGCGCCATCAACGGGCGGGTTTCGGCCGGTCCCATGAGCTACGCCCGTATCTCCACCGACGACACCAGCGGCTGCATCGCCGCCTACTGCGGCGATGGCACTTTCACCGACGATGCGCTGGACACCTTCGGCAGCCGTGCGGTGGTGGAGGTGCCCAACCTGCAAGAGCTGCTGAAATATATCTGCCGCAATGGCTTTGAGCATCATACGGCGATGGCCGCAGCGCCGTCGGCCCATATCCTGGCTGAGGCGTTCGAAACCTATTTCGACTGGGACGTCTACAGACACTGAGTCAACATACCCACCGGGAGCACCCATGGCGCGCATCGACGAACTCCGCCTGATGACGAAAGTCGCCCGTCTGTACCATGTCGACAATCTGCGGCAAACTGAGATCGCAGATCAGCTCGACATTTCTCAGGCCACGGTCTCACGCCTGCTGAAGCGGGCGATGGACGAGGGGGTCGTGCGCATCAACCTCAGCGCTCCAGGAGGGATCCATGCCGATCTGGAGAGCCAGCTCGAGACGATCTATGGCTTGAAGGAAGCGATGGTCGTCGAAAGCTTGCCCAACGACAAACAGATCATGCGCGATCTGGGATCCGCGGCCGCGTATTACCTCAATACCACGCTTAAGCCCAACGAAGTGATCGGCATCTCCTCCTGGAGCGCGACTCTGCTGGCAACGGTCGAAGCAATGATGCCCATTGCCAGGCCCATCGGCGCGCAGGTGATCCAGATTTTGGGCGGCGTCGGCAACCCGACCGCCGAAAGCAACGCCGTCTACATCGTCAACCGGCTGGCCGCGCTGGTTCAGGGACAGCCCATTCTGCTGCCGGTGCCCGCGGTGGTGAGCACCCCTGAGACGCGTCAACTCTATCTGCAAGATCCCTCTGTCTGCGAGACCATTGGGCGCTTCGCCAGCGTCACACTGGCGCTGGTGGGGATTGGCAGCGTCGAACCCTCCGATCTGCTGGCCTCCAGCGGCAATGTCTTCGCCGCTCAGGAGCACGAAGCCCTGGCCGCGCAGGGGGCAGTGGGCGACGTCTGCCTGCGCTACTTCGACGCCGACGGCCAGCCGGTTCAGACCCCACTCAACGAGCGCGTGATCGGCATGGAGCTGGATCAACTGCGGCGGGTGCGGCGCACGGTGGGCATCGCGGGCGGGGAACGCAAGCTGGCCGCCATCCGCGGCGCGCTGCGCGGCCGGCTGATCAACGTGCTGATCACCGACCTGGCGACCGCGCAGGCGCTGGCAGGCCCCGCGGCGACATGACCGTTCGAGCCACGGCTCGGCACGCCTGGGCCAAATGACCGCCTTCAGGTGTGGGTAGCTGTGGCAGAAATGCCCCATTTGGAAGATTGACAGCCATCAGTGAAGTGGTGGGAATGTGGGTAGGCGCGGCAGCAACCAGCGGCAATTCTTCGCGCCACATGCTGGATTCTGCGAGAGTCTGCGTTCAACGACGTAGACATTCCTCTCGTAAAGTGCCCCGCAATACTTCCAGGTCCAGCCACTATGACTCAAGCCATCGCTGCCATGACCGCGCCGTTCGCGCACACTCCCGTGCGCCTGACACTCGGCCTCTTTGGATCGCTGACGATACTCTCTGACCAGCAACCGGTGGAGGTGAAGTCAAAGAAGGCTGTTGCGGTTCTGGTCTATCTGCTGCTGCAGCAGCGTTGCCAGAGTCGTGACTACCTGGCCGCCCTGATGTGGCCGGAAGCCGACCAGACGCACGCGCGGGCTAATCTCCGCCGGGCGCTCTGGACCTTGAACCAAACGCCGCTGGGCGCCGCGTTGCAGGTAGATGATGATGCGGTAGCGTTCACGGCCGATTCCGTGGCGGTCGACGTCTTCAAGTTCGAGCGTTTATTGGTGCAGGGACCGTTGAACGTCCAGGCATTCCAGCAGGCCGCTGCTCTGTACGATGGCGACCTGTTGGCGAATTTCACGCTGCCCGACTGCGGCGATTTCGAGCTGTGGCTTACTGGCGAGCGGGAACGCTATCGGCGCCGGGCTTCGGAGGCGCTCCAGGCCTTGACCGATCATCACTTGCAGCAGCACGACTTCAGCGCCGCCAAACACATGGCGCGCCGTCAGATTGCCATCGACAACCTGCAAGAGGCCGCCTATCAGCAGTTGTTTCGCGCGCTGGCTGCCACCGGCCAGCGAACGCTGGCCCTCAGCGAGTATGCCAGGTTGTGCGCGCTGCTGCGCGCGGAGCTGAACGTCGAGCCCAGTCTGTCCACGGTGACATTGATCGAACAGATCCGCGCTGGCGACAGCACACTCAACGGTTGGGCGTCCCGTGACCCCGCGGCCGCGCCGGCAGCAGTCACACAGCCCGCCGCACACGGGCCGCAGCAGCCCGCCGGCCAGCCGGCCGCAGCGCTCCCGCCCGCGCCAGGTCCGTATCGCGGTCTGCTCCCCTTTCGCAAGGAGGATGCCTCACGCTTCTTCGGCCGTGAGGATGTGGTCGCTCAGTTGGTGTTGGCGGCGCAACAGCGCCCCCTCACGGCCGTCATCGGATGCTCTGGCGCCGGCAAGAGCTCGCTCATCCATGCGGGGCTGATTCCGGCGCTGCAACGGCGCGGCGATTGGCTGGCTGTTTCCACGCGGCCTGGCAGCAGGCCCTTTCACGAGCTGGCGGCCAGCCTGTTGCCGGCCTTGACTCCCGATCTTGGCAACACGGAGCATCTGTTGGAGGTTCGCCGGTTGGCCGGCGCGCTGGAGACCGGCCAAATCAGCCTGGTGGACGTGTTGGAGCAGATCGCCCGCCAGCACGCCGCCGGCCGGCCAGCGCGGGTGCTGCTGGTTGTAGACCACTTCGCCGAGCTTTTCAGCGAGGTTGCCGACAACGCCACACGCCAGAGTTACATCGATGCGCTCGTGCAGCTCACCCAGGCCCAGGCCGGTGCGGCACGGTTCGCCGTTGTGATCGCCCTGCGCGCCGATTTCCTGAATCAGGCCATGCTCTATCGGCCTCTGACCGACGCTTTGATGGGCAGCATCGTGTTGCTGGGTCCGATGACGCGAGCTGAGCTAACCCGCGCGGTGGTCAACCCGGCCCACTTGCAGCAGATCGTCTTCGATCCCGGGCTTGTCGAGCGGATATTGCGCAACGTGGGCAGCGAACCAGGCCGATTGCCGCTGTTGCAGTTCGCGCTGACTGCTCTTTGGGAGCGCCAGGAGGCCGGCCGGCTGACGCATGCGGCCTACGACGAGATCGGCGGCGTGGAGGCCGCGCTGGCCCGCCACGCCGAGGCTGTCATCGCCGAGCTGTCGCCCCACGACCAGCGCCTGGCGCAGCGCATCTTCATGCAGGTGGTGCGGCCTGGCGCTGGCGTTGTCATCAACAGCCGCATTGCCACGCGCGGCGAGCTGGGCGACGCAGCCTGGCGGCTGGCGGCGCGGCTGGCCGACAGGCGGCTGCTGGTGACCGGCATCGACGCCAGTCAACAGCAGACCGTCGAGATCATTCACGATGCCCTGATCTGCCATTGGGAGCGCCTGCGCGCGTGGATCGAAGAGGACCGCGCCTTTCGGCTGTGGCAGGAGCGTCTGCGGGCGGCGCTGGACACCTGGGAGGCGCAGGCGCGCGATGAGGGCGCGCTGCTGCGCGGCTCGACCTTGGCGACGGCTCAGGCCTGGAGGGGTGAGCGACCCGACGAGATCGGCCAGGCTGAGATCGAGTACATTGCGGCCAGCGTGGCCTTTAGCCTTCGCCAGATCGACGAGCGCGGGCGGGAACGGGAGGCGCTGCTCAAGGTCGAGCTCGACCTGGCCGCCAGCCGCGTCCAGCAACGGCGTCTGCGCGGCCTGGCTGCCCTGCTCGCCGCTGCGCTGTTGGCGACCGTGGTGCTGGGGCCTTTGTTCTTGCTGCGTTAGGGTGCTTGCTCAGTCGGGGGCGCTCACGCCGGCCATCCGGTCGCGCCTGGCGGATGGAAAGCCGACCGGCCACACCGTCCACGAGGCGATCAGGTAGACGAGCAGAGTCGCCTGCTGAAGCCCTGTGGCCTGTAGCACTACCTCGCGGGTGGCCCAGTGTTGGGAGAAGGTCACGTCGCCAAACTCCAGCCGCGCCGGGGAGAGGGCGATGCTCTCCTCGTCCGCCGCGCCCTCGGCTCTGCGCCGCACGGTCAGCTCCAGCGCCAGATTGCCAAACACCAGGTCGATGTGGGGATTGCGCACCCGAACGGCCAGCCTGACGCCGGCTTCGGTCGAGTGTTGCTCTGGCACGACTTCCCACTCGATGAGCGGCTCGCGGTCGTCGGCGGGGCCGTTCGCCGTGGCCGCGCCGGGCGCCGGCGGCGTCGGGGCGTCTGGCGGCGCCAGTTCGGTCTCTGGCTGCTCCAGATCGACCGGCTCCCGCTCGACCTGTTGCAGCGTGAAGTTGCTGCGACGCCGTGCGATCTGGTCCAATAGGACTTGCAGACGCCGGGTCCGGCGGCGTATGCGCAGAAGATCGCGGGAGTAGGCGTGGGTTGTGGCGGTCAGTTGGTCGAAGTCGGCCTGGAAGCGCGCTGTTTCCTCCGCGCTCATGGCAGCCAGGCGGCGCTGCTGGAGCTGCTCGATTTGCAGCCTGCACTCCAGAATCGACTGCACGAGAAGATAATAGGTTGTGTCAAGGCGCGTGATCTCGCCGGAGTCCAGGCGGCCTTGCAGCGTCAGCAGCCGCGCTTGGAGCTGATCCAGCCGAATCAGGTCTTCCTGCAAGGCGATGCGCGTGGCCAGATAGGGCTGCGCCACCCCTTGCAGCCGATCCAGCTCCTGCTGTCCATTAGCCAGCCTGATGCGCCAGCCTTGGTGCGCAGCAAGCCAGCCCATGATCTCTTGCTGATAGCGGTCGTACTGCGCCCGGTCCGGGGCGGACAGCCGATCGCGCTGGCTGGCATGGAGGTGTGCCAGGGATCTGCGCAGTTGCACCAACCGTCGCTGCTCGCGCCGGCAGCTCTCCAGCGCGCTGCTCAGCTCGGTCTTGGTGATGTGCATCTCCCTTTCTTGCTGGGTCAGTCGTTCGATCCAGCTTGAATGGTCGGTCAACCTGGTGCGCCATTGCTCCAGCTCAGCCAGCAGCCAGGCAATCGTCTCACGTTGCTGGCGCAGGGCGTCGCCGGCGTCGTCCGGGCCAGCAGGCGACGCCGGCCGGCTGCGTCGCAGGTACCAAATCAGCAGCCCGGCCAGCGTTGCGCCGGTGACGGCCAGAATCGGCGCCAGGCGCAGCCAGTTGCGCCACAGCCAGGCCAGCCAGTCGAAAGGTGTAACCGGTGCTGGCCCCCCTGCGGTGGGTGTAGGTGTTGCCGTGAGGGCCGGCGTCGGGGTCTGCGTTGCCGGCGCAGTGGCGGTCACGGGCGGCACGATCGCCGGCGGGCGCTGGCGATTGGTGAAGCCCGCGGGTTGGCAGGCGCCAACGCTGCTGACCGTCGCCACTTGCTCGGCCGGCGTCACCGGCTCCCATCCGCTCTGCATCTCCTGCCAAACCAGATAGACCCCCAGAGGCAGCCGATCGATGCGGTAATAGCCGGTGCTGTCGGAGACGTCTGCATAGACCAGGCCGCCGCCGTCGGCCAGCCGGGCGCGTATCGTCCAACCAGGCAGGCCAGCGTGCAGGTCGCTGATCTGGTAGCCGTCGATGCAGCCGGTGAACCGGGGATCAGGCGGGGGCGCGAAACCAGTCGGCGTCGGCGTCGCCGTAACTTGCGCACCGGGCAGCGTCGAGGTCGGCGTGGCGGTGACTTGCGCGCCCGGCAGAGGCGAGGTCGGCGTGGGCGTGGCGGTGACTTGCGCGCCGGGCAGCGTCGCGGTCGGCGTGGCGGTGACTTGCGCGCCGGGCAGCGTCGCGGTCGGCGT
>JACSRL010000103.1 GCA_014879765.1 Anaerolinea sp.
AGGGACAGACGAGGTCATCGAGGGGGATGAGCTGCCTGTGACCCGGTGACCGCGGTGTTCAGGCTGGCGTTGACGCGCGCCGCAGCATGGCAGCGATGCGACGCGCGTCGTCAGCGCAAGGCGCGCGCCCAGCGACTCATTCAGCCAACAGGTGACTCTGGCGTCGATGAAGAAGCTGTGGTCGAGTTGGCGGGGTATGCCGAAGCGCCTTTGACAGGCACGCTGATTGCAGGTAGAATCGCGTCAAATCAGAACGGAGGTGCGACTATGACAGCAGGTTCGTGTGGAGATGTCTTGAAGGCGGCTCATCGGCTGTCGCGCGATGCCCAGGTTGAGCTGGCGGCGGCGCTGCTGCGCAGTGTGAAGTCACAGCCGTCCAGGAAAGCAAGGCCAGCCAGCACAGCGGCCTTGGAGCCTTTGTCTGGCCTGAGCAGTGGCGAATTGAGCGCCCTGGCAGAAGCCGTCGTGGCGCCCGGCAAACAGGCCAGTTTTTAGGGGTTGTTAGAAAAGAACCGGACCGGCGCCCTTGAACCTGAGGAAGAGGCGGCGCTGGACGAGTTACTCGCTCAAGTGGATCAGGTTGGGCTGCTCAAGGCCCGCGCCCAGTACACCTTGCACCTGAGCCGCGAGTCGGGGGAGTGGCCGGAGTGAGCCAGCACTGCCGACAACCTGTGTCTGAGCTGCCCAACCTGCAACCGGCAGAAAGGCGTCAAACAAACGGCGCTGGATTTGGCCAGTGGGGAGGAAACACCTCTTTTCCATCCGTTGACTCAAACCTGGGATGATCATTTCAAGTGGGGCGACGGCGGCGTCACCTTGATCGGGCTGACGCCGGCCGGTCGCGCCACCATCGCACTGCGCCCAGCGCGGCTTCGTCCAACGCCAAAACGCCGCTGGCGGACTTGTCCTGTCCAGCGGCGGGGTGGCGAAAGCGCAGGGTCACGCCAAAGTCGTCGGCGCTGCGATGAAATACGGAGATTTCGAGATCGGCTTGGGACACGGATGGAGTACCTTGACGATGCCTCAATCGAATGACGTATGCGCTTGTTGATGGAAAACCCTGCTGGACCTGCTGTGCCCCTTCCCTGGTGCAGGCAGCAGCAGGTTCAGCGTCTGCAAAGTATCACCGGTGGAGATGCTGTCACTGGTTGAACCCTTGATCGACGCGGGTCGTTGCTTTGGCCGATGTGGGGAGAGGGGAGAGGCCGGGCAGCGCTTGCACCGGGGTGTGCGCTACCTGCATCGGTTTTTGGCAGCGAAATGACAGTGTTGCTCGTATATCACAGATCGCTTCCCTTGTCAAACCAGATCGCGATTTCTGGCCGGCAGCCTGATGGGCATGGTCTCGGCGCCGCCTCAGACGATGGCTGCGACTGCGGGGGCCGCGGCCGGGATTTCGGGAATCGCGTCGTTTGATGTAACATCGTTTCCGCCGTTCCATTCCCTGACAACCCTTTTCTCCGGCGCATCTTCGACGAGAGCAACGCATGAAGCCAGCCTTCCCTCCTTCCAACGCGCGCAGGCTGCGCCCCAGCGGCCGTTTGCTGGCCCTGGCCTGCTGGACGCTGGCCCTGGTGCTGCTGGCCTCCTGCGCCAGCGCCGATCGGGGCGCGGATGCCAACCCACCGGCGCGCGAGGCCGTCCTGCTCTGGCACAATCTGCCGGAGGCGGAGGCCGCGGCGCTGGACAACATCGTCAACCGCTATCGGCGCGCCAACCCGGAGGTCGAGGTCATCGTGCAGGCGCACGGCGCGGACATCGACCAAAGCTTCGAGCGCGCCACTCGCTCTGGCCTGGGCCCCAACCTGCTGCTGACCGGCAGCGCCGGCCTGCGCGAGCTGGTCGCGACCGGGTCGATCCTGCCGCTGGATGAACGGGTGAGCGCCGAAGAGCTGGCGCGCTATCTCACCGTCGCCCTGCGCACCCTGCAAGTGGACGGCCAGATCTATGGCCTGCCCATGACGGTGGACACCCAGGTGCTCTACTACAACCGCGCCCTGTCTGACCAGCCGCCGGCCGCCATCGACAAGCTGATGCAGGCCGTCAACAGCGGCGAGCGCGTGCTGATGAACAGCCAGTTTCCGGACATGCTGTGGACCGCGCGCGCGTTTGGCGTTGAGTTGTTCGACAGCCAGAACAACCCGCAGGACACCACCGCGAGCATTGCCAACTGGCTGGGCTCTCTGGAACAGATGCGCGACACCCCTGGTTTCATTTTGGACGACGACAGCGAGGCGCTGCGCAGCCGCTTTTTGGAGGGGGACATCCCGTATTATGTCGGCCGCACCGAGGAGATGAACCAACTGATCGCCGGGCTGGGCGCGAATCTGGGGGTGGCGCAACTGCCCGCCGGGCCAGCCGGCAGCGCCGGGCCGCCGCTGACCACCACGGCGCTGCTGGTCAACGCGCTCTCATCGGAACGCCAGACCCAGCGCGCGTTGGATCTGGCGCGCTTCATCACCAGCAGCGACCAGCAGGCTGCGCTGATGCGGGAGGCCAACGTGGCGCCGGCCAACAGCCGCACCCGCATCTCCGAGGGTCTCTACCCGCGCATTGCCACCGTCACCGCCCAGGCGCGCACCTCCATCCCCCTCTCCAACGAGCAGGTGGTCGTGGACGCGCACGGCGTGCTGGCGACGGCCTTCAACCGCACCATGACCGGCATGGCCAGCGCCAGCGAGGCGGCAGCCAGCGCCCAGGCCACGCTGATCGAAGAGTTTGGCTTTCCAGGGGGCGGGCTGGACGAGGCCACCTGCAAGGAGCGCGGCCGGTTGACGCTGTTGGCGCCGGCCTCCCCTGACCAGCAGGCCATCATGCGCACCCTGGTCGATGGCTTCACCGCCCTCTGCCCCGGCATCACGGTGACGATCCAGGCCGCGCCGCTGGGCGAGTCGCTGGCCGGCGAGGCCTTCGATGCTGTGCAGATGGATGCGCTGGTGGCCGCCGCCGACCTGCTCTTCCTGCCGCACAGCTATCTGCCCGCCTTGGCAGAGGCTGGGCTCATCGCGCCGGTGGAGAGGCTGTTGGACCTGGCGCTGGTGCAGCAGATGCGGCCGCTCACCGTGCAGGCCATGCGCAGCGGCGAAGAGCTTTACGGCGTGCCGCTCTTCGTCGATCTGCAAGTGCTCTACCACAACCGCGAGCTGGTGCGGGATCCAGCCGGGACGCTGACCGATCTGCGGGCCCAGGCGCAGGCCGGCGCGCCGGTAGTTCTCGATGGCTCCTTCGCCTGGGGCTTCTGGGGTGTCGGCGCATTCGGCGGCCAGCTTTTTGGCCCCCAGGGGGAGTTCGTGCTGTCGCCGGCGGCGTTCACCCGCTGGCTGGCCTGGCTGCAGGAATCGGGGCAGCGTTTCGGCGTGCGCACCACCCCGGCGCGCAGCGAAGCCCGCCAGTTGTTTGTGACCGGCGCCAGCGCCTACTACGTGGCCACCTCGGTGGAACTGGCCGATCTGGCGGCCCGCCTGGGCGAGGAGGCCCTGGCAGTGGCGCTGATGCCACAGGGCCCGGCCGGGCCGGGCCGGCCCCTGGCCCAGGTGGATGGGCTCATGGCCTCGGCCGCGTTGACGGCGGAGCAGGCCGCGCTGGCCGCACGTTTTCTGAGCTATGCCGCCAGCGCGCCGGCCCAGACTCTGCTGTTGGATCGCTATCAACTGCTGCCGGCCAACAGCGCCGTGCAACTGATGAGCTATCCCAACGTGATGCGCATCGCGGTTCAGGCGCAGTCCAGCGCGCTGTTGCAGGATACGCCCTGGCTGGCTGCCGTCGTCGAGCTGGGGGACGAGGCCTATCGCCAGGTGCTGCAAGAAGGCGTTGCGCCGGCCGTGGCTGTCGGGCAGATGTATGAGGCGCTGGCGGCCGAGGCCGAGCGCACCGGCTTCACCCTGCCCACCCCTGAACCGACGCCGACGGCCACACCGGACAGCGCAACGCCGGCGCCAGCGTCCACCCCGGCGGCGGACACTGACGAGACCTCCACTCCCACGCCGGCCAGCAACGACGCCCCGTAGAGAGCAGCCCATGATTCTCGACTTCTCCGTCCTGTTCGACCGTCTGGGCGAGCAGCTCAGCCTGGCGCTGATCATGTTGCAGCGGCCGGCCGTGCAGCGCCAGATCGCGACCATCATCGCCCTGCTGCTGCTCACCTGGCTGGCGCCGCGGGTGCTGGCCTGGACGCTGGCGCGGTTGGCAGGGCCGGGAGAGACGGCGCCGCCGGCCGAAGGCGACGCTGCGCCGCTGCCTGCGCCCATCCGCTTTTGGTCCCGTGCCCTGGGCTGGCTGCGCGCGGTTGAGTTCATCCTCTTTCCCGCCCTGCTGCTGCTCTTCACCTATCGCGTCATCGCCTGGTACGACGCCAACGGCTGGCCCAGCGGTTTGATCGCGGGGGCGCTGCCGATCTTCTGGCTGCTCTTCGTCTATCGGCTGCTGGTGCGGGTGGTGCTGAAGCTGTTGCCGGCAGATCAGTCGGAGCGTTTTGCCGCCGAGCTGCTGCGCCCGGTGACGCTGATTCTGATTCTGCTGATCGCGCGCGACCTGCTCTTTTCGACGCTGGGCCTGGGCGCGATCTCGCTCCTGCGTCTGGGGGAGTGGGTGCTGAACGTGGGCGACCTGCTGGACGCGTTGATCATCATCCTGCTGGCCATGATCGCGGGCGGCATATTGCGCAAGGCGCTGTACAATGTGATGATCCACAGCGAGGTCGAGTCCGACGTGGCCAACACCGTCAGCAACGTAGGGCGCTACGGCTTCGTCGGCTTGGGCGCGCTGGTGGCCCTTGGCGTCCTGGGCGTCGATCTCGGCGCGCTGGGCTGGATCGCCGGCGCCCTGGCGGTCGGCATCGGTTTTGGCCTGCAGGAGCTGATCGCCAATTTCGTCAGCGGCATCGTGCTGGTCTTCGAGCGCATCGTGCGCCCCGGCGATGTGATTGAGCTGGACAACACGCGCGGCACGGTGACCAAGGTTCTTCTGCGCGCCACGGTGTTGCAAACCCCCGACAGCGCCGAGATCGTGGTGCCCAACAAGGAGCTGATGACCCGCACCGTGCTGGCGCTGACCTACTCCGACCGGGTGACGCGCGTGCGGCTGGACCTCAGCGTGGCCTACGGCTCTGACCTGATGCACGTCGAGCGCGTGGTGTTGGCCACCATTGCAAGCCATCCGCTGACCCTGGCCACCCCGGCCCCCGGCTTCATGGTAATGGCTATGGATCCCCACAGCGTTCAGGTCATGGCCTTCGGCTACGTGGCCGACTTCAACGATTGGATTCGCACCCGCAGCGAGCTGTATCAGATGATGCGCGACGCGTTCGTGGCCAACGGCATCGTGGTGCCCTACCCCCGGCAGGATGTGCGCGTGTTTGCCTCAAACAACCAAAGCGACCGATCAGTATTGCACGACATCGAGGTCAGGAATGCGCTTGAACTCGGTGACATTGCGGGTGAGTAACGGCAGACCATGTTGTTGTGCTGACGCTGCGATCCACAAATCGTGCGGTCCAATCAACTGGTTCTGCCCCCGCAAGTTTGCATAGATTCGAGCGTACAATCCCAGCGTTTTTTCGTCTGGCCACAACGTCTTGTACCGTTTGAGAAACCCATCGACCAGCTTATGGTCATGCCCGGCTACCACCGCGCCGCGCAGGAACTCCGCTTTCACCACCCAAACGAGTCGTATCTCGCTGTCGAGGAAAGGGGTCAAGTCTCGCAGCCGTTCAGGTGTCCGAGCATCGCGCCATAAGCGTATCAATAGATTGGTGTCGGCCAGGTAGATCATGGCTCAGATGGCATCGGCGACCTGCCGCAAGGCAACGGGGCGGGTTGGATCAACTTCGGCGGCAACATTATCCCATTCATTGGCTTGAGCGACGATTTCTGCCATCATATCCGCCTGTCGTTCGGTCAGCGGCGGCAACTGCTGGAAATCTTCGATCATCTCAGCCAGCGTGCCCCGCTTAGGCACCATACGCAATACCACGGCTGAGAACGAGTCGTTTGTTGCTGTCTTCCAGTCTTTGAGCCGTTCATAGGCTTCGTTGGTCAAAGTGAGCGTTTTCATGCTTACATGATAGCACGGTTCGTGTGGTCGTGCAAGGTAACTGCTCAGCCAGTCGTACAGAAACCGGGTTTTTCTCGTGCGGGCATGGTTTTCGTCTGCGCAA
>JACSRL010000042.1 GCA_014879765.1 Anaerolinea sp.
CGCCTGGCAGATCGGCTCATGGCGAGACGCCTGGCAGATCGGCTCATGGCGAGACGCCTGGCAGATCGGGTTCAGGCACCCAGACCGTCGCGTGGATGCGCTCACGCGGGCGACTGCGCCGGGCGGCCAACTGCGCGGCCTCGGCTGTCGCCCCGACTCCGGCCACCTTCTCCCCTACCAGCGCCACCCAACAGCCGGCGTAGGCTGACAGGTCAGGCAGGGGGACGGGCGGCTGGCCACTGGATGCAGAGGGCTGGGGTGAATCGGCCATGGGGGAGAATACGCTTTTTGGGCGCTATTGTCAAATCGAAATTCAGCGTCGGGGAGTCCCGTCCCAGAGGATGAAAAAGGCCGGGTCTCCGACAGGAAACCCGGCCTCTGAAGCGCTGACCGGTCAGCGGCCGATGTTGGCGGCCACCAGCTCGGCGATGTCGGTGGGCTGCTTGGCCATGCGCACGCCCGCAGCCTCCAACGCCTGCACCTTCTCGGCTGCGGTGCCCTTGCCGCCGGAGATGATCGCGCCGGCGTGGCCCATGCGCTTGCCGGGGGGCGCGGTCTGGCCGGCAATGAAGCCAGTGACCGGCTTGGTCATGTGGTCGCGGATGAAGCGCGCGGCCTCCTCTTCGTCGGTGCCGCCGATCTCGCCGATCATCACCACCTGCTCGGTCTCCGGGTCCTCCTCGAAAAGCTGAAGGATGTCGATGAAGGTGGAGCCGATGATGGGGTCGCCGCCGATGCCCACAGCGGTGGACTGGCCGATGCCGCGCGCAGTCAAGGCGGCCACCACCTCGTAGGTGAGGGTGCCGCTGCGGCTGACCACCCCCACGTTGCCGGGGATGTGGATGTGGCCGGGCATGATGCCGACCTTGGCCTGGCCGGGGGTGATCAGCCCGGGGCAGTTGGGGCCGATCAGCCGGGCGTCCGATTGATCGACGTAGGCCCGCACCTTGACCATGTCCAGCGTGGGGATGCCCTCGGTGATGCAGATCACCAGGCTGATGCCGGCGTCCACCGCTTCCATGATGGCGTCGGGGGAAAAGGCGGCCGGCACATAGATGATGGAGGTGTTGGCCTCGGTGGCGCGCACGGCGTCGCGCACGCTGTCGAAGACCGGCACGCCCACCGACCATTGCCCCCCCTTGCCGGGGGTGACGCCGCCCACCACGTTGGTGCCATAGGCGATCATCTGCTCGGCGTGGAACATGCCCTCGCGGCCGGTGATGCCCTGTACGATCAGGCGGGTGTTCTTGTTGACCAGAATGCTCATGGTTGCCTCTCTCCTGCTCAGGCCTTCGACGCGGCGACGGCCTTCTGGGCCGCCTCGGCCAGGGTAGTGGCGGGATCCATCTTGGCGTCGGCCAGAATGGCGCGTCCCTCGGCCTCGTTGGTGCCCACCAGGCGCACCACCATCGGCGTGGTCACGCCGACTTCGCCCAGGGCAACCACGATGCCGCGCGCCACCTCATCGCAGCGGGTGATGCCGCCGAAGATGTTGATCAGCACGGTCTTGACGTTCTGGTCCGAGAGGATGATGCGCAACGCGGCCGCCACTCGCTCGGCCGTGGCGCCGCCGCCGATGTCCAGGAAGTTGGCCGGCGCGCCGCCGTAGAGCTTGATCATGTCCATGGTGGCCATGCTCAGGCCGGCGCCGTTGACCATGCAGCCGATGTTGCCGTCCAGCTTGACGTAGCTCAGGTCGAAGCGCCGCGCCTCCACCTCGTAGGGGTCTTCCTCGGAGGGATCGCGCAGGTCGGCCAGCGCCTTGTGCCGGTAGAGGGCGTTGTCGTCGATGGACATCTTGCCATCCACCGCCAGCAGCTTGCCATCGCCTGTCACCACCAGCGGGTTGATCTCCGCCAACGTGGCGTCGTTTTCGACGAAGGCTGTGTAAAGCCCGCTGGCGATCTGGCCGAAGCTGCGGGTCAGCTCCTTGGGAATGCCCAGCGCCGTGGCCAGGTCCATGGCCTGATAGGAGCGGAAGCCGATGCAGGGATCGATGGCGACCTTGACGATCTTGTCGGGCATGGTCGCGGCCACCTCTTCGATGTCCACGCCGCCCTCGCTGGAGCCCATCATCACCACCCGCCGCCGGGCGCGGTCGATGACCAGCCCCAGGTAGATCTCATCCTTGATGTCGGCTGCTTCGTCCACCAGGACCCGTTTGACGGTCAGGCCCTTGATGTCCATGCCGAGGATGGCCTTAGCCTTCTCCTCGGCGTCGTCCTTGTCGACGGCCAGCTTGATGCCGCCAGCCTTGCCGCGGCCACCCACCAGCACCTGGGACTTGACGACCACCTTGCCGCCCAGCTTGCCGGCGATCTCGCGCGCCTCGGTCGGCGTACTTGCCACCTCGCCCCTGGGGATCGGAATCCCGTACTGGGCGAAAATACGCTTGGATTGGTATTCGTGGAGATTCAAAGTGCCCTCCTGTGGCAACCTCTCTCACATCGGGGACGGGGATTGACGGTGCTGCTGGCTGGCGGCGCCCCGTTGCGCCGCCAGCCAGACTGCGCTGATTATACCATGCCCGCGATCAGGGGGCAAAGCAGACCAATGCTTCGTGCAAAAGAGAACACATCTGCACGGTCAGACTTCGGAAATCGCCGCCACAGGGCCGACTGGCTGCTTTGGTGCGTCAGATGACCCCGCGTCGGGCCGGCGACGATTTCCGAAGTCTCGTCAGCCTCAGCTTTGCCAGGCGCTGGCCACCTTCTGCACGTCGATGATATCCACCGCGCCGCTGCAGTTCACGTCGGAATCGGGCATGAAGTCGGCGCGTTGCCAGTCGTCGGCCACCCACTGGATGTCCAGCACGGTGTGCTGGCCGTCGCCGTTGAGATCATAGTTGCCGCTCACACAGGTCGCGGGACGCAGCTTGAGCAGATAGACCTCGCCGGAGTTGGGGGTGGAACCGTTGTTGTCGTCGACCATGTAGACATTGCCGATGGCGTCCTCGCCGAAGGAGGTCGGCCGGCTCAGGTTCAGCCCTGACGGGGGCGCCAGGGTGTGGTTGCTGCGCACCCAGGCGCTGCCGTTGTAGCTGAGCATGCGCAACTGGTTGCCGTAGCAATAGTCGGCAAAGAGATAGCGGCCAAAATAGCTGCTGTTGGGGGAGCCGCGGTAGATGGGGCCGCCGGTGAGGGAGCAGCCGTCGGAGTGCGAGTATTCGTACACCGGATCATCCAGCACGCTCAGGTCGCCAGGGCAGTTGCCGGAGGTGTTGTAGACGTGCGTCCCCTCCTTGCAGCGCCAGCCCCAGTTGCGGCCGCCGGGGTCGCCGGCCGGCTCCCGGTTGATCTCCTCCCAGTCGCCCTGGCCCACGTCGCCGATCCACAGGTCGCCGGTCAGCCGGTCGAAGCTGTAGCGCCAGGGGTTGCGCAGCCCCAGCGCCCAGATCTCATCCAGCGGGTTGCCGGGGCCGACGAAGGGGTTGCTGGCCGGGATGGTGTAGGGCAGACTGTCCACATCGATGCGCAGCATCTTGCCCAGCATCACACCGGGGTTCTGCGACCGGTCGCCAGGGTCGCCGCCGCTGCCGCCGTCGCCCAGACCGATATAGAGATAGCCGTCGGGGCCAAACTGAAGCTGGCCGCCGTTGTGGTTGGAGTAAGGCTGAACGACAGACAACACCACTTGCCCGCTGGCCGGGTTGGCCTGGTTGGGGTTGCCGGCGCTGACGCTGTAGCGGGCTACCACCGTGTCCCCCGCGTTGTTGGTGTAGTTGACGAAGAAATAGCCGTTGCTGGCGTAGTCGGGATGAAAGGCCAGGCCCAGCAGGCCCTGCTCGTTGCCGCTGCTGCCGACCAACGCGTCGATGTCCAGAAAGGGGGTGGCCAGCAGGGTGTAGACGCCGCCAACGATGGTGACGATCCGAAGGTAGCCGGTCTTCTCCACCACGAAGATGCGCCCGCGGTCGCCGGCCGGCGCGGTCACGTCCACCGGCCGCGCCAGGCCTGAGGCGACGAGCTGAAGCTGGATGGTATCCTGTGGCGCGTCAGCCTGGGGCGGTGGGCTGGCCAGCGCAGGCCGGGCGGCGCTGGCCAGCAGGAGCGCCGCCATCAGCGCGGCCGAAAGCAGGGAGGGGAAGACCGAAAGCCGTAGTTTGCGCACGTTGCACCTCATCTCACAATACAAGGACTTCGGAAGTGGCCGAAGCGAATGGCGACATCTATCCAGCCAAACCGGCGCGACATTCATATCTTCCCGACGTTCGGCCACTTCCGAAGTCGGGGACGGAGGGTTATTTGCAGATCAGCATAGGCTGCTGGCATTCGCGCAGCAGGTGATCGACCGCGCTGCCCAGCATAGCCTCCCACATGGGGCTGTAGCCGTAGCCCCCCATGACCAGCAGATCGGCCTGCTGATCGGCCGCGGCCTGCAGGATGGCCGGGGCCACCGGGCCCTGAACTTCCAGGTAGCACGCCTCGACGGCGTGGGTCTCCAGATAGGCCCGGGCTGCGTCCAGCGTCGCGGCGCCGGCGCGGCCCGGCTCGACCACCGTCACCACGGCCAGCGGGATGCGCCAGCGTCCGGCCAGGTAGGCGGCGATGAAGAGCGCCTCACGCGCCCGCGGGCTGCCGTCATAGGCCAGCAGCGCCCGGCTGAGCGGCGACACGCGCGGCACGGCCAGCACCGGCCGCGTGCAGTGATGCACCAGGGCGCGAAATCCGGACTGCAGCTTGCCGGGCAGGCTGCGGGTGGGGGGAAAGGCCAGGTTGGCCACCACCAGATCGGTCCAGCGCGCCCGCTGGCAGATGGTGCGCGCCACGGGGCCCACCTCGATCACCAACTGCCCGACGACGCCGGCGGCCTGGCAGCGCCGGTCGAACTCTTCCTGCACCCGGCCTGCCCGCTGACGGTCACTCTCGCTACGCGAACGCACCAGATGAAAGCCGTGCAGGGCCGATCCCTCGCGCTGCGCCACCACCAGCGCCTGATCCAGCGCCAGCCAGCCGCGCGGGCTGCCGCTGATGGGCACCAGGATGTCAGGGAAAAGGTGTTCGACGGCCAGCTCCAGCGCCGCCGGCGCATCGTCGTCTGGCGCTACCTCTTCCGGCTCGTCTTCGGAGCGACGGCGGCGGCTGGGGACCAGCTCACCCGCGATCCGCTGCGGCGTGACGGCCCAGCCGATCTCCTCCTCCACAGCCTCCTGGCGATCCAGCACCCAGATGAACAGGTCGGTCTCCGTGTGGCCGGCAAAAAGCGAGAGCAGGTCGCGCTCGCGGATGATCTGCGCCACCGGCAGGTAGACCGCGTCATACCAGGCGGCGGCGGCCTCTGGCCCGCTGAGCGCGCGGCCCTCGCGCTGGGCCAGCCGCCGTCGAAAGGCTTCGATCTGCTCCTCCAGCTTGCGGTACTGGCCGGGCGCGGTCACCAGCAGGTTCAGGCCGGGCCGGCTCTGGTCCAGCGCGGTGGCGTCGAGGAACCGGGCGTAGCGCGTCTTGATGATCAGCTCATCGGGATGCACATCGGCGCTGAGGGGCACGCGGCTGTGTACTTGGGTGACATAGGCCTGGATCGTCTCAGCGCCGAGCTGGCGGGCCACTGAGACCCGATGGTTGCCGTCCAACACGAAGTAGACATCCCCCAACTGATAGACTTCGATGGGGGAGACGCCGCCGCGGTAGAGCGCCCTGAGCTTGACGTTGGCCCAGCGGTGTTTGTTGCTCTCCAGACGCGGCAGGAAGGAGCGGGTGAAATCGCGGTAGCGGCCGACGCTGCCCACGATGGCGTCCAACGGGATCTCCTGCAAGCCGCGGCTGGTGCTCTCATCAGGCAGCACCAGGGCCTGCACCTCCTCATAGGAGAGCAGGTCGTCGGATTTGCCTGTCAGGCGCGCCTTCAGGTCTTCCAGAGCCGCCCGCCGGCGGGCCTCCTGAAAGTCGCGCAGCACTGCCGAGTAGACCAGGTCGTTGGAATCCATGGTGAAAGCCTGAAGCCAGCGAATGGAATTCGCCGTCTGACAACACCAAGCGGCCTCAGCCGCTGGGGGACGTGCTCGGCCAGGCCTGGGGGCCTGAAGCCAGCGAATGGAATTCGCCGTCTGACAACACCAAGCGGCCTCAGCCGCTGGGGAACACGCTCGGCCAGGCCCTGGGGGGCCTTTGCGCTGTCAGCCTGGGATTTCCAATCCCTGGCCTTTGACTCTGCCAGG
>JACSRL010000147.1 GCA_014879765.1 Anaerolinea sp.
TCAGGAGACCGGCCCGAGCATGAAGAGGACGCTGAACGCCACGGGCACGGTCAGGAGACCGGCCCGAGCGAGGACTTACTAGCTAGATCGAGGAAGGTATGGCAAGAAATATCATCGAACCCGCGTACACGCCGGAAATCCAGGCGGTCGAGACCGAGGAGTGGCGCGAGTCGCTCAACTATGTATTGCAGCAGGGCGGCCCGGAACGGGTCATCGCCCTGTTCGAGGATCTGAAGAAGCACGCCGCGCGGCTGGGCGTCAAGGAGCCGTTCACGGCCAACACCCCTTACGTCAACACCATCCCCCCCTACGACGAGCCGCGCTACCCCGGCAACCGCGACCTGGAGCGCCGGATCAAGAGTCTGATCCGCTGGAACGCCATGGCCATGGTGGTGCGGGCCAACAAGCTGTCGCCCGGCATCGGCGGCCACATCTCCACCTACGCCTCGGCCGCCACGCTGTACGAGGTGGGCTTCAATCACTTCTTCCGCGGCCGCACCGCGGATTTCGAAGGGGACATGGTCTTTTTCCAGGGCCACAGCGCACCTGGCTTCTACGCCCGCGCCTTCCTGGAGGGCCGGCTGTCGCATCGCGATCTGGAGCACTTCCGCCGCGAGCTGGAGCCTGACGGCGGCCTCTCCTCCTATCCCCATCCCTGGCTGATGCCGGAGTTCTGGCAGGTGCCCACGGTCTCCATGGGCCTGGGCCCGATCATGGCCATCTACCAAGCGCGCTTCCTGCGCTATCTGGAGGACCGCGGCCTGAAGGCGGCCAAGGGCGCCAAGGTGTGGGCCTTCCTGGGCGACGGCGAAACCGACGAGCCGGAGACGCTGGGCGCGATCTCGCTGGCCGCGCGCGAGAAGCTGGACAACCTGATCTTCGTCATCAACTGCAACTTGCAGCGGCTGGATGGCCCGGTGCGCGGCAATGGCCAGATCATCCAGGAGCTGGAACGCAACTTCCGCGGCACCGGCTGGAACGCGATCAAGGTGATCTGGGGCAGCGATTTCGACCCACTCCTGAAGTCGAAGCATGGCGAGCTGTTGGCGCGGCGCATGGGCGAGGTGGTGGACGGCGAGTATCAGAAATATATCGTCGAAGGGGGCGCCTACCTGCGCGAACATTTCTACGGCAAATACCCCGAGCTGCTGGAGCTGGTCAAGGATATCAGCGACGACGACCTGGCCAAGCTGCGGCTGGGCGGGCACGATCCGCAGAAGGTCTACGCGGCCTACTACCACGCCGTCAACCACAAGGGCGCGCCCTCGGTGATCCTGGCGCGCACGGTCAAGGGCTACGGCCTGGGCGAGGCCGGCGAGGGCAAGAACGTCACGCATCAGCAGAAGAAGCTGAACGAGGCCGAGCTGGTGCATTTCCGCGCCCGCTTCGACATCCCCCTGTCGGAGGAGGAGGTGACGCACGCGCCCTTCTTCCGCCCCGCCGAGGATAGCCCCGAAATCCAGTACATCCACCAGCGGCGGAGCAGCCTGGGCAGCTATCTGCCGCGCCGGGTGCCGCACGTGGAGCCGCTGCCCGCGCCGGGCGATGACCTGTTCCAGGAATTCTACGAGGGCACCGACGGCCGGGAGGTGAGCACCACCATGGTCTTCGTGCGCATCCTGACCAAGCTGCTGCGCGACAAGCAGCTTGGCAAGTTGGTGGTGCCCATCGTGCCCGACGAGGCGCGCACCTTCGGCATGGAGGCGCTCTTCCGCCAGGTGGGCATCTACGCCTCCACAGGCCAGCTCTATGAGCCGGTGGACTCCGACAGCCTGCTCTATTACAAGGAAGACAAGACCGGCCAGATCCTGGAAGAAGGGATCACCGAATCGGGCTCCATGGCCAGCTTCATCGCCGCGGGCACCGCCTACGCCAACTACGACATCCCCACGCTGCCCTTCTTCATCTACTACTCCATGTTCGGCTTCCAGCGTTTCGGCGACCTGGCCTGGGCCGCGGCCGACATGCGGACGCGCGGCTTCCTGGTGGGTGGCACGGCCGGCCGGACCACGCTGGCCGGCGAGGGTCTGCAACACCAGGACGGCCACAGCCACCTGCTGGCCTCGGCCATCCCCACGGTGCAGGCCTACGACCCGGCCTTCGCCTACGAGCTGGCGGTGATCATCCAGGACGGCATCCGCCGCATGATGACCGACCATGAGGACATCTATTACTATCTGACCGTGGGCAACGAAAACTATGCCATGCCCCCCATGCCGGCCGGCGCGGGCATCCGCGAGGGCATCCTGCGCGGGATCTATAAGATGCGGCCCAGCGATCGGCCGGACGCGCCGCTGCGCGCCCAGTTGCTGGGCAGCGGCTCAATCCTCAACGAGGCGCTCAAGGCGCAGGGCATCCTGGCCGAGCGCTACGGCGTGGCCGCGGACGTGTGGAGCGTCACCAGCTACAAGGAGCTGCGCCGCGATGGGCTGGAGACCGAGCGCTGGAACCTGCTCAACCCCGGCCAGCCGCCGCGCGTCCCCTTCTTCACCACAGCCTTGCAGGACACGGCCGGCGCGATCGTGGCCGCCTCGGACTATGTCAAGGCGCTGCCCGACTCCATCGCCTGCTGGGCGCCGCGGCCGCTGATCTCCCTGGGCACCGATGGCTTTGGCCGCAGCGAGAGCCGCGACCGGCTGCGCGACTTCTTCGAGGTCGACGCGCGCTACATCACCCTGGCCGCGCTCACCTCCCTGGCCCGCGAGGGCAAGCTGCCCACGGCCACTGTCGAGCAAGCCATGCGCGATCTGGAGATCGATCCGAACAAGCCGAATCCGTTGCGAGCGTAATGCGTAACAAGTAACTCGTAACCGGAGGAGCTCTGCGCAATATGGAAGCGCTCTCCGGTTACGAGTTGCTCGTTACTCGTCACGCATCACTCATCATTTGGAGGCCCCCCCGTGTCATTCGAGTTCAAGCTGCCCGAACTGGGCGAGAATATCACGTCGGCGACTATCGTAGGTGTTTTGGTCAACGTTGGCGACCAGATCAAGGCCGGCCAGGCGGTGCTGGAGCTGGAGACGGACAAGGCTGTGCTGGAGGTGCCGTCGAACGTGGGCGGCACGGTCACTGCGGTACACGTCAAGGCTGGCGAGGAAGTGGGCATCGGCCAGGTCTTGCTGACGCTGGAGCAGACGGCCGCGGCCGCCACGCCGCCGCCAGCAGCCGCCACGCCGCCAGGCCCCGCCACACCGCCAGCAGCCGCCACGCCGCCAGCCCCCGCGGCTCCGCCGCCGCCGGCGGTGGAAACGCCGCCGGCGGCAGTCCCTGCACCGGCGCCGGAGCCGACGCCGGCCGGCGAAGCTGCGCCGGCCTCGCCGTCGGTGCGCCGTTTCGCCCGCGAGCTGGGTGTGGAGGTGGGCGAGGTCGTCGGCAGCGGGCCGGCCGGCCGCGTCTCCCTGGAAGATGTCAAGACCCACGTGCGGACCAGGGCCGGTGGACGCGCCGCGGCCGCGCCGGCCGCCGGGCCGCTGTCCGAATTCAGCAAATGGGGCCCGGTGCAGCGCGAGAAGATGAGCAATGTGCGCCGCGCCACCGCCCGCAACCTGAGCCAATCCTGGCTGGCTGTCCCCATGGTGACGCAGTTCGATCGGGCTGACATCACCGAGCTGGAGCAGTGGCGCAGCCAATACGGCAAGCGGGTCGAGGCCGCAGGGGGCAAGCTGACCCCCACGGCCATCATCCTCAAGGTTGTGGCGGCCGCGCTCAGGCGCTTCCCGCAGTTCAACGCCAGCATCGACATGGTCGACGAGGAGATCATCTTCAAGCAGTATGTGCATGTGGGCGTGGCGGTGGACACCGACCGCGGCCTGCTGGTGCCGGTGCTGCGCGATGTGGACCAGAAGAACGTGATCCAGTTGGCCGTAGAACTGGGGCAAGTCGCGCAGAAGGCCAGAGAGCGCAAGCTGGGCCTGGACGACATGCAGGGCGGCTGCTTCACCATCTCCAACCTGGGCGGCATCGGCGGCACGGGCTTCACCCCGCTGGTCAACGCGCCGGAGGTGGCAATCCTGGGCGTCTCCCGGGGCAGCGTCGAACCGGTCTGGATCGACGGCCAATGGCAGCCGCGTCAACTGCTGCCGCTGTCGTTGAGCTACGATCACCGCCTGATCGACGGCGCCGACGGCGCCCGCTTCCTGCGTTGGGTCTGCGAGGCGCTGGAAAAGCCGTTTTTGTTGATGCTGGAAGGCTGAGAGTATGTGAAGGGCGTGTGGATAGGTAACGAGTAACGAGTAACTCGTAACCCGGAGGTGCTGTGCGTGGATGAAAGCTGTTTCTGGTCCACGGGCTACGAGTTACGAGTTACGGGTCACGCACACCCCACCCATCCCAGGAACCACAGTACTCCCTTCCGGGTTACGCATTACGCATTACGGGTTACGGACAGGCTAATCATGACAGGAAACACAGTACAATGACCGATAACGTCGTTACCACACAAGTTCTCGTCCTCGGCGGCGGCCCCGGCGGCTATCCGGCCGCGTTCAAGGCAGCCGATCTGGGGCTGGATGTGACGCTGGTGGACATGGAAAAGAACCCCGGCGGCGTCTGCCTTTATCGCGGCTGCATCCCTTCCAAGGCGCTGCTGCACGTGGCCAAGGTGCTGAACGAGGCGCGCGAGGCGGCCGAGCTGGGCGTCACCTTCGGCGAGCCGACCATCGATCTGAACCAACTGCGCGGCTTCAAGGACAAGGTGGTGGGGCAGCTCACCGGCGGCCTGGGCATGCTCTCCAAGCAGCGCAAGGTGCGCTTTGTCCAGGGCCGCGGCCAGTTCGTGGATGCGCACCACCTCCAGGTGAGCCACGACGACGGCAGCACCTCGCAGGTGCAATTCGAATATGCCATCATCGCCACCGGCTCGCGGCCCACCGTGATCCCTGGCTTCGACATCGGCTCCGACCGCATCATGGACTCTACCGCGGCCCTGGCGCTGCCGGAGATCCCGGAGACACTGCTGGTGGTAGGGGGCGGCTACATCGGGCTGGAGCTGGGCAGCGTCTACGCCGCGCTGGGCAGCCGGGTGACGGTGGTAGAGATGCTGCCGCGCATCCTGGCCACCGGCGACGAAGATCTGGTGCAGGTGCTGGCCAAACAACTGGCCGGCCGCTTCGAGAAGCTCATGGTCAGCACCGCGGTGCTGAGCATGGAAGAGGTGGAGGGGGGCATTCGCGTGCGCTTCCGCGGCGTGGACGGCCACCCCTTCGAGCAAACCTTCCACCGCGTGCTGGTGTCGGTGGGGCGCAAGCCCAACTCGGCCGGCCTGGGGCTGGAGCAGGTGGGCGTGGCGGTGGATGGCAAAGGCTTCATCCCGGTGGATGCCCAGCGCCGCACCAACCTGCCGCACATCTTCGCCATCGGCGATGTGGCGGGCGAGCCGATGCTGGCCCACAAGGCGACGCACGAGGGCCGTGTGGCGGCCGAGGCCATCGCCGGCCAGCCCACCGCCTTCGATCCGCTGGCCATCCCCGCGGTGGTCTTCACCGACCCTGAGGTGGCCTGGTGCGGGCTGACCGAGATGGAGGCCGAGGCGCAGAAGCGGCCCGTACACGTGGTGCGCTTCCCCTGGGGCGCCTCAGGCCGCGCCACCACCATCGGCCGCAGCGACGGCCTGACCAAGCTGATCATCGACTCGGTCAACGAGCGGGTGCTGGGCGTGGGCATCGTCGGCACCAACGCCGGCGAGCTGATCGCCGAGGGTGTGCTGGCCATCGAGATGGGCGCCACCGCCGCCGACCTGGAGCTGACCATCCACCCCCACCCCACCCTGTCGGAGACGGTGATGGAATCGGCCGAGGCCGTGTCAGGCCAGAGCACGCACGTGTACAAACGAAAGTAAGTGCTTGTCCAGAATCAACTTAACGCCAGCGCTTTGGCCGGTCTCCGACCGAGCTTTAATGCTTTGGCCGGTCTCCGACCGAGCCAACTGACGATGTTATCTACGGACAACTATTAAGTAGGCGCAGCGGTGTTTGGACCACGAAGGCACGAAGCGCGAAGGCACGAAACGGTAGACACGCGACGTTCACAGGGCGCGGTCTTGATTCGTTGGCTGGCAAAAAAGGCTTGATGCCTGCAGGACTTACGCAAAACGTTGGTCGAGTAGGCCGTGCGGATCTCGATACGGCGGCCTACTCGATCTGA
>JACSRL010000101.1 GCA_014879765.1 Anaerolinea sp.
GTCAAGAAATAACATCGCGGGTTGGCTCGGTCGGAGACCGGCCAGAGCACCAAGTTGATTTTGGACAGTCACTTAGACGCTGCCAGAGCAAACCTATGCAACTACTTTTCTTTCTGATCCTGGCCGCAGCAGCCATCGCCGGCGCGCTGGGTGTTGTCCTGAGCAAGAAGCCGGTCTACAGCGCGCTGTCGTTGCTGGTCAACTTCGCGGTGGTCGCGGTGCTCTTCATCACCTTGCAGGCCCAGTTCGTGGCTGTGGTGCAGATCATCGTCTACGCCGGCGCGATCGTGGTGCTCTTTCTCTTTGTGATCATGCTGATCGGCGGCGACCTGCCCGGCGTGGCCATCCGGCCGCGCGGCCGGGCGGTGGCGGCCGTGGTGGCCGCGCTGGCCGGCGTGCTGGCGCTGGCCGGCCTGGGCTATGCCGTGATCGCCGGCAGCCCGGCGGCCATGAGCGGCGCGGTGCCGGGCAATGGCAGCGTGCAGGCCATCGGCGAGGCGCTGTTCACCACCTATCTGCTGCCCTTCGAACTGGCCTCGGTGCTGCTGCTGGTCGCCATGGTCGGCGCCGTGGCGCTGGCGCGCAAGGATAACACGTAATGCGTGATACATAATGCGTGATGCGTGACCGGAGAAGAGTCGCTGGTGCAGAGATGGTTGTGCTGGCGAGTTAAGCCCAACTCCCCGCAACTCAAAGACAACTCCCACCCACACACACTTCGAGTTACGAGTTACGAGTCAGGCCCGACTCCATGCAACTCAGAAATGACTCCCGCTCACACACTCCGAGTTACGAGTTACGCATTACGAGTCAGGCCCAACTCCATGCAACTCAGAAATGACTCCCGCTCACACACTCCGAGTTACGAGTTACGCATTACGAGTCAGACCCGACTCTACGCAATTTAGAAACGACTTACACCCACTCGTCCCATGTCACAAGTACCCATCGAATACACCCTGATCCTGTCAGCTATCATCTTCGTCATCGGCGCGCTGGGGGTGCTGATGCGGCGCAACGCGCTGATCATCTTCATGTGCGTGGAGATGATGCTCAACGCGGTCAACCTGTCGTTGATCGCGCTGGCCCGGCAGTTTGGCCAGCTCACCGGCCAGATCGTGGTCTTTTTCGTCATGGCCGTGGCCGCGGCTGAGGTCGCCGTGGGTCTGGCCATCCTCATCGCCTACGTGCGCCATCGCGACACCATCGACATCGACGAGATCAATTTGTTGCAAGGATAGGCGGCCTCGTGAAACGTGAAACGTGAAACGTGAGCCGGAAATTGTTTCTGGTGTGCGGAAGAGTTTTCTGGCGGCGTAACGAGTAACCCGTAACCCGTAACCCGGAAATTGTTTCTGGCGTGCGGAAGGGTTTTCTGGCGGCGTAACGAGTAACCCGTAACTCGTAACCCGGAAACAGTCTTCATAGTATGGAAGGGTTTTCTGGTTGCGTAACGAGTAACGAGTAACCCGTAACCCGTAACCCGGAAACAGCCTCCATAGCGCGGAAGCTCTCTCCGGTTACGAGTTACGAGTTACGAGTTACGCATCACGTATCACAGAACGCCATCACACAATCACACCTCCGAGTCACGTTTCACGCATCACGCATCATTCCCCGGAGTTCTCATGCTGAACTACGCCTGGTTAATTTTCGTTCCACCCCTCGTGGCGATGTTGCTCAATCTCTTCTTTGGGCGGCGCTATGGCCCGCGCCTGGCCAGTTTCCTGGGCGCGGCGGCCGTGGGGCTCTCCTTTCTGGTGGCTGTGGCCATCTTCTTCGGCCTGCGCGCCCTGCCCATAGAGGAACGCAGCGTGGAGATCCTGCTCTGGGATTGGATCCACATCGGCCAGTTTCGCCCCAATTTTGCCCTGCTGATCGATCCGCTCTCGGTGTTGATGGCGCTGGTGGTGACCGGCGTCGGCTTCCTGATCCACGTCTACGCGGTGGAGTACATGAAGCAGGATGACGAGCACCGCGCGCTGGACGTGCGCCGCTACGTGCGCTTCTTCGTCTACGTCAACTTCTTCATCGTCGCCATGCTGACGCTGGTGCTGGGCAACAACCTGGTCATGCTCTACGTGGGCTGGGAGGGGGTCGGCCTGGCCAGTTATCTGCTGATCGGCTTCTGGTTCCACCGGCCGGCCGCACGCGATGCCGGCAACAAGGCCTTCATCGTCAACCGCATCGGCGACTTCGGCCTGGCGCTGGCCATCATGCTGATCTTCCGCCAGTTGGTGCTGGCCGGCGCGGGCGAGCAGGCGGGCAGCTTGGCCTTCTATGCGATCTTCGACGTGATCGAGAGCAACCCGTCGGCCCTGCTGGGCATTGCCGTGGCCGCGTCGCTGCTGCTACTGTTGGCGGCCACCGGCAAGTCGGCCCAGATTCCCCTCTGGGTCTGGCTGCCCGACGCCATGGAGGGGCCCACCCCGGTCAGCGCGCTGATCCACGCCGCCACCATGGTCACGGCCGGCGTCTACATGGTGGTGCGCATGAGCCCCCTGTTCGAGCTGGCCACCGTGGCGGGCGCCAACGTCATGCTGGTCGTCGCCTGGGTCGGCGGCCTGACCGCGCTGATGGGCGCCACCATTGCCCTGACCAAGACCGATCTGAAACGCATCCTGGCCTATTCCACCGTCTCGCAGTTGGGCTTCATGTTCATGGCCGTGGGCGTGGGCAGCTACGTGGCCGGCATGTTCCACCTGACCACCCACGCCTTCTTCAAGGCCTGCCTCTTCCTGGGCGCCGGCGCGGTGATGCACGCCATGCACGGCGAGCTGGACATCAACAAGATGGGCGGCCTGAAGGCCAAGATGCGCAGCACCTACTGGACCTTCCTGATCGCCGCGGCCGCGCTGGCCGGTTTCCCGCTGACCGCCGGCTTTTTCAGCAAAGACGCGGTGTTGGTGGCCGATTTCGAGGCGCATCAATACCTGCTCTACGCCGTCGGGCTCTTTACCGCCCTACTGACCGCGATCTACGCCTTCAAGATAGTCTTCGTGGTCTTCTGGGGCCAGCCGCGCGACCGCAAGCTCTACGAACATGCCCATGAGCAGCCGCGGCTGATGACCTGGCCGCTCTGGATCCTGGCCTTTCTCTCCATCTTCGGCGGCCTGCTCAACCTGCCCTTCATCGCGACGTTGGAGCACTGGATCGAGCCGATCTACCAGATGGGCCCCGAAGGGGTCACGGCGCATCCCTCCGTGGCGCTGGAGATCACGCTGTTGACCCTGTCGGCGCTGGCGGCGCTGGGCGGCATCTACCTGGCCTACTACTTCTACGTGAAGAACCCCGGCGTCACCGATCGCCTGCGGGAGCGCATGGCCCTGCTGCACCGCGTGGCCGCCAACAGCTTCTACTTCGATGCCGCCTACGACGCCATCCGGCGCGGCCTGTGGGCCACCGCCCACTTCTGCGCCGCCGCCATCGATCAGGGCGGCATCGACGCGGCGGTCAACGGCGTGGCGCGCGGCGCCGGCTGGCTGGGCGAGCGCACCCGTCGCGTGCAGACCGGGCTGGTGGGCGTCTATGCGCTGACCATGTTTGTTGGCCTGGTCATTCTGTTAGCGTATTTCCTGGTATCAGGCGTGCTTAAATGAACGAACAAGCTCAGCGCTGGTTTGAGCAGGCGCAACATGATCTGGACGCAGCCAGCAAGAACTATGTTATCGAGTTGTATGACGTAACCTTGATTTTGTGCCAACAGGCATTGGAGAAAGGTTTGAAGGCGCTGTATACTGCACAGACAGGACAGTTTCCACCGCGGATTCACTCTATTGAGCGGTTGGCTGATTTGACGCAAATGCGTTCTCGGCTGGAACAGGCGCTGCTCGATCTCGAAGACTATTACATTCGCTTACGTTATCCGGATTTCACCGGACCACTGCCCTACGAAATGGCTGAAGCATCGGACGCGGAACAATCGCTGTTGTTGACGGCTAATGCCTTGAGCGTGATCGAGGAGGAAATTCGATCGCCGAGCGAGACGGACAGCGTAGAGGTAGATGCGAAGGACGCAGACGATGAAAGCACCGACTAGATCTGACGAACAGGTGAATTATCTGTTGGATAGATATCGGGAAGTGATACAGCGGCTATACAAGCCTGAGTCCATTTGGCTTTTTGGGTCGCGTGCCATGGGCGAGGCTTCGCCTACCAGCGACATCGATCTGTTGGTAGTGTCGGAGCGGTTCGCTGAGGTAAGACGTTTGCGGCGTCGCTCGACTTTTCTGCGTGAAACAGGTTTAGCTCAGGCATATGATCTGCCAGTTGTCGATCCGCTCTGCTACACGCCCGAGGAGTTCCGTGCAGGATTGAATCAACCGACCATTGTCGCTGAGGCTGTTGCTACGGGCGTTCAGCTTGTTGCCAACGACTAGAGGCACTCCGGCAGAGCCCCTGCTGTGGTCTTGGGGACACGAAGGTCATAATAAACCATGGTAAATTTTACGTCTCTACCTATTCTCTCGGCTATCATCTTCTTGCCGTTGCTGGGCATGGCGCTGGTGCTGCTGCTGCGCGGCGAGAAGGCGATGAAGAGCGCGGCGCTGCTGGTGTCGCTGCTGACCTTTGTCGTCTCGCTGGCGCTGTGGGTTGGCTGGCAGAGCGGCGAGGCCGGCATGCAGTTCATGGACACCGTGCCCTGGGCGCCGGAGCTGGGCATCAACTACACCGTGGGGGTGGATGGCATCAGCATGCCGCTGGTGCTGCTGACCACCCTCCTGTTGCCGCTGGTGCTGCTCTTCTCCTGGGACACGGTGCGCGACAAGCAGAAGACCTACCTGGCGCTGTTGCTGCTGCTGGAGACGGCCATGATCGGCGTCTTTGCGGCGCTGGACCTGGTGCTCTTCTTCGTCTTCTTCGAGGCCAGCCTGATCCCCATGTACTTCCTGATCGGCCGCTGGGGCGGGCCGCGCCGGGTCTATGCCGCGCTCAAGTTCTTCATCTTCACCGCCTTTGGCAGCGCCTTTTTGCTGGCCGCCATCCTGGCGCTGGGCTGGCTGCACTTCCAGCAGGCCGGCGTCTGGTCCTTCAACGTGCTGGACCTGGTCGGGCTGGGCCTGCCGGCCAACGTGCAGACGGTGCTCTTCTTCGCCTTCGTGCTGGCCTTTGCCATCAAGGTGCCGCTCTTTCCCTTCCACACCTGGCTGCCCGACGCGCACGTGGAGGCCCCCACCGGCGGCTCGGTGATCCTGGCCGGCATTTTGCTGAAGATGGGCACCTATGGCTTTGTGCGCTTCTCGCTGCCGCTCTTCCCGGAGCCCAGCCAGCGCTTCGCGCCGCTGCTGGCGATTCTGGCTATCATCGGCATCCTTTACGGCGCGCTGGTGGCGCTGGCGCAGAAGGATGTCAAGAAGCTGGTGGCCTACTCCTCGGTGGCCCACCTGGGCTTCGTCACCCTGGGCATCTTCGCCTTGCAGCAGGAGAGCCTGTCGGGCGCGGTCTTGCAGATGGTCAACCACGGCCTGAGCACCGGCGCGCTCTTTCTCCTGGTCGGCTTTCTCTATGAGCGACGCCACACCCGCATGTTGGACGATTTCGGCGGGCTGTGGAAGTTGATGCCGATCTACGCTGGCTTTGCCATGATCACCTTCATGTCCAGCGCGGGCCTGCCCGGCCTGAACGGCTTCGTCGGCGAGTTCACCATTCTGGTGGGCGCCATGAAGAGCAACATCCTCTTTGCCGTGCTGGGCACCTTGGGCATCATCCTGGCCGCCTGGTATCTGCTGTGGGCCTTCGCCAAGATCTTCCAGGGCCCCAACGCCAACGCCGCCAACGCCGGCCTGAAGGACCTGAACCTGCGCGAGATGGTGATTATGGTCCCGCTGGTCATCCTCTTTATCGTCATCGGCCTTTACCCCAACCTCTTCCTCTCCAAGATCAACCCATCGACGCAGTTGGTGGTGGATCAGCTCAGCAATCCGTCGGCCATCACGCAGTACTACCAGGCGCAGATGGCCAGCGCGGTGGAGCTGGTGGAGCGGTAGAGTGAGCGATGGCTGGCAGCGCGCGGGTTGAGGGCGCACGACTCGCATGAGGGTAGCCGATTCCAGCGTATCGAAACCCTCCGGAAGGTCTCGATACGGCGCAGCGCCTACTCGACCGGCGGCGTCTGAGGTCTCGATACGGCGCAGCGCCTAC
>JACSRL010000428.1 GCA_014879765.1 Anaerolinea sp.
GTCTCGATACGCTGGAATTTCGTGACCTCATGCGAGTCGGGCGCCCTCAACCCGCTACTCGACCAACGCTCGCTGGACACTTGTATGCAAGCGCCAGGTAGCCAGTCACTCACCCTTCACCCTTCACCCATTCACCATTCACCCATTCACCCCTTCACCCCTTCATCCTTCATCCTTCATCATTTCCGGAGGTACCCTCATGGCCCGAAAAATCCTGTTCATCCTGCTCGGCCTCGTCATCGTCCTGGCGCTGGTGCTGGTGGGCGCGCTTTTCTTTGTGCGCTCCAGCGCGACGACCAAGACTGATGGCGCGTTGACTGTGGCCGGCCTGCAAAGCACGGTCACGGTGTATCGCGACCAGAACGGCGTGCCGAACATCTACGCGGACAACACGCATGATCTCTTCTTTGCCCAGGGCTACGTCCAGGCGCAGGATCGCCTTTTCCAGATGGACTTCCAGCGCCGCGTCGGCCTGGGCCGGCTGTCGGAGGTGTTGGGCGAGGCCACGCTGAAGACCGACCAGTTCCTGCGCACCCTGGGCAGCGGGCGGGCCGCGGCCGAGGATCTGGCGATGTTGAGCGATGACACCCTGGCCATCCTGCAAGCCTACGCCGACGGCGTCAACGCCTTCATCGCCGCCAATCCCGACAAGCTGCCGGTGGAATTCCGCATCCTGGGCTACACGCCGGAGCCGTGGCAGCCGCTGCACAGCGTGGCCTGGGGCAAGATGATGGCCTGGAACCTGGGCGGCAACTGGGAAACCGAGCTGATGACCGCCCAGCTCATCGAGGCCTTGGGGCCAGAGGCGGCGGCCACCCTGATGGCGCGCTATCCAGAGGAGGGGCCCTTCATCATCCCGCCGGAGGTCAAGAGCTTCGCCGGCCTGGGCCAGATCGACATGAGCCAGGTCTGGGCGATCAAGCGCCTGCTCAAAGTCAACGATCCGGGCGTGGGCAGCAACAACTGGGTGGTGGCCGGCAGCCGCACCACCACCGGCATGCCGCTGCTGGCCAACGATCCGCACCTGGGCATGCAGATCCCCTCGGTCTGGTATGCCAACGGGCTGCACGGCGCCGGCTTTGACGTGGTGGGCGTGGTCTTCCCCGGCGTGCCCGGCGTGGTCATCGGCCACAACAGCCGCATCGCCTGGGGCGTCACCAACCTGGGGCCCGACGTGCAGGACATGTTCATCGAGAAGATCAACCCAGACAACCCCAACCAGTATGAGTTTCAGGGCCAGTGGCTGGACATGCAGGTCATCGAGGAGCCGATCCTGGTCAAGGGACGAACCGAGCCGGTGATCCAGACGGTGCGCATCACCCGCCACGGGCCGATCATGAACGCAGTCAGCAGCGACATCGGCGAGAGCGCGCCGCCGCTGGCCATGCAGTGGACCGCCTTGCAGGGCACCCCCCTCTCCCAGGCCATCCTGCGCATCGACCAGGCGCAGAACTGGGAGCAGTTCCGCGCGGCCTTGCAGGATTTCGCTGTGCCGGCGCAGAACTTCGTCTACGCCGACGTGGAGGGCAACATCGGCTACCAGGCGCCGGGCTGGATCCCCATCCGCGCGGCCGGCGATGGGACTGTGCCCGTGCCCGGCTGGACCGGTGAATACGAGTGGACCGGCTTCATCCCCTACGAGGAGCTGCCCTTCGTCTTCAACCCCAGCGTGGGCTATGTGGCCACGGCCAACAACCAGGCCGTGCCTGACAGCTACCCCTACCTGCTGACCACCGACTGGGCCGCGCCCTACCGCGCCCAGCGCATCGTCGAGCTGATCGAGAGCAAGCCGCAGCTCAGCTCTGAGGACTTCGCGGCCATCCAGGGGGATGTCCACCCCGTGCCCACCGACATCTTCACGCCGCTGCTGGAGCAGGTCGACCTGGCCGGCGGCAGCGCGGCCGTGCAGCAGGCGCGCGCCGCGCTGCTGGCCTGGAACCGCCAGATGGCCGCGGATAGCGCCGAGCCGCTGATCTTCGAGCTGTACCAGCAGAAGCTGATCAGCGAGACGTTGGGCGATGAGATCGTCGCGGCCGGCGGCGAGGAACTGGCCGCGGCCTATCTCAGCGGCTTCCGCAACAACTCGACCCAGGCGGTGCAGCGGCTGACGGCTGAGCCTGACAACATCTGGTGGGACGACGTGCGCACACCGGCCGTGGAGCGCCGGGACGACATCGTGGCCCGCGCCCTGACCCTGGCCGTGGCGGAGCTGCAAGGCCGCTTTGGCGACAACGCGGCGCGCTGGCGCTGGGGCGACGCCCACTGGACCAACTTCGATCACCTGGTCTTTGCCGCGGTCAGCCCGTTGGATGGCATCTTCAACCGCAGCATCCCGGCCATGGGCAGCAGCTTCACCGTCAACGCGGCCGGTGTGGACTACGACGATCTGACCATGAACAGCGGCGCCAGCTTCCGCCAGATCATCGATCTGGGCGACCTGAACGCCAGCCAGTTCATCTACACCACCGGCCAGAGCGGCAACGTCTTCAGCCCGCACTACGACGACATGGTGCAGCCGTGGCAGGGGGTGCAATACATCCCCCTGCGCTTCGACCAGGCCGACATCCAGCAGACCGCGCAGGAGACGCTGGTGCTACAGCCCGCCGCGCAGTAGGCCGCGCCCCACGGTGGATGCCATGACGCGGTAGGGGCGGGGAAACCCCGCCCCGACGGTGGATGCCATGACGCGGTAGGGGCGGGGTTTCCCCGCCCTGGACCGCCGACCGGCATGGCACATGCGTATGGTGCTTCTGTGTGTCGTATGCCCCAGGGCGGGGAGACCCCGCCCCTACGACGATGGATGCCGCGTCGCGGTCGGGGCGGGGTTTCCCCGCCCCGACGGTGGATACCATGACGCGGTAGGGGCGGGGTGTCCCCGCCCTGGGCCGCCGACCGGCATGGCGCATGCGTATGGTGCTTCTGTGTGTCGTATGCCCCAGGGCGGGGAGACCCCGCCCCGACGGTGGATACCATGACGCGGTAGGGGCGGGGTGTCCCCGCCCTGGACCGCCGACCGACATGGCACATGGGTATGGTGATTCTGTGTGTCGTATGCCCCAGGGCGGGGAAACCCCGCCCCGACGGTGGATACCATGACGCGGTAGGGGCGGGGTTTCCCCGCCCTGGACCGCCGACCGACATGGCACATGCGTATGGTGATTCTGTGTGGCGTATGCCCCAGGGCGGGGAAACCCCGCCCCTACGACGATGGATGCCGCGACGATGGATGCGTCGCCATCGCTATGGCGCGGCTGCGGCGCTCCAGGTGTCGCTGAACGGGTCGTAGGCGATGGGCAGGATCGTCTCCTGCCGTTCGCCGGCCACCTGCAAGGTGTAGTTGAAGTTGACCAGGTAGAGCTTGGCGTCGGTTCCTGTGCCGAAGCGAATGCGGCGCACGGTCTGGCGGCCCTCGGTGGGCAGCTCGGCCAGCGATAGCTCGAAGCGCGGCTCGCCGGCGAAACGCCCCTGCTCGTCCAGCGCGATGGACCACAGCTCCGGCCGCCGCGTCAGCCCGTAGTAGAGCCGCTTGCCCTGGGCGCCGTTGTACACCCCTACCCCCATGGCGTCGATCCCCTCCAGCGTCTCCACCACCTGGCCGCTGGCCAGGTCGATACTGAAGATGCGCCCCACCTCCTGGCCGGCTGTCGAGCCGGCCAGCGAGGTGGCGTAGAGCAGCTCCGTGCCGCAGTCGTAGGCCAGCCCCACCACGCCGTAGGGGTTGGCGCCGGAGGGAGGCAGGGCCGCGGGCAGGTCCACCCACTCAGCCATGAGCTGGCTGTCGCTGTCCACCCGGTAGACCTGGTTCTGTCGATCGGGCGGGTTTTCCACCAGGCTGACCAGGGGCGCGGGCGCGGCGTAGATGTTGCCGTCGCGGTCATAGGTCCATGCGCCCAGGTAGCCGGCGTCGTCCCAGGAGGGGTGTTGGTAAAGGCTGCCCTGGCCGTTGTTGCCCGCCGGATCCACGACCGCCAGCCCCATGACGCCCTGGATAGCCGTGCCGATGCTGGCCTGCTGGCTGAAGCCCAGCGTCGTCGTGAAGCGCGGGCCGCGCCGGCAGAAGTCGGCCGCGCTGAGGGTTCTCGCCGGCGCAGCGGTCGGCGTCTCCGGCGTCGGCGCGGGCGCGGCCGGCGTGCAGGCGCTCAGCGAAACCAGCAGGAGCAAACAGGCGACACGAGACGCCAGGCGCACGGGGGCTGATGGGATGGAATGCATCGCGAAGTCCTTCTGATTACAGCGCAGACAGGGGCGTTGGGCAGCGGCGCCATCACGGAGTCGACGTCAGCGAAGCCGGCACGAAGAGCGCGCTGAACGCGCAGGGGTGGATCTGGTTGACCAGCTCGCCATCCACCACCTCGGTGGTAACCCAGCAGTACTCGTCGCCAGGGGTGTCGTCGTTCTCGATCTGCGGCACATACCACAGCACCAGATCCTGGCCCTCCAGCGAGTCCGGTGGATCCATGTACTGCTCCGGGCCCTGCTGATAGCCATCGTTGCAGCACGGGCCGATGGTCAGCAGGTCTGCATCCCCTTCGCCTGGCCGGGCCACGGTCACGAAGGTGTAGGCGTGATCGCCCCGCCTGCCATCGGGCAGTTGGCCGCGATTCGGCTCCACGTAGTAGCGCTCGCCGTTGGTCGCGTCGATGCGAAACTGGAAGCCCTCAGCGGTGACCGGCGTGGTTTCCTCCTGCAACACCCACTGCTCCGTGCTCCAGGGACGCCATTGCTGGCCGTCCCAGTCGGCAAACTGAGCCGGCTGGCCGCCGTCGGCCTGCGTAGCCAGCGCGATGCGCACCACCGGTCGATAGGCGCCGTTGTTGCCGCAGCCCTGGCCCAGCACCGAGCCGCCCACGCGGAAACGTCCGTCGTTGTAGAACTCATAGCGTTGCACATAGCGGTAGTTGCACGGTTGGGGCCACAGCTCGTTGCGAAAATCCTGCGACAGAGCGAAGCCCGTCACCTGGCCATCCTCGACGATCTCCTCGACATAAGGTGCATCGAAGGCCACCACCGAGGCCGTGCTGAACATGGGGCAGCCGGTCGCGTCGCTGTAGCCGAAGCCGTCGGTGCCGGAATAGCTGACGTGCCAGTCCACCAGCTTGGCGCTGTCCAGCACCGGCTTGCCCTGGTAGCGCACATCGCTGACCTGCAGGCCGTCGGAGGAGGTGAGCATGAAGTCCAGTTCCCAGCCGTCGCGGGCCAGCGGATTGGGTCTTTCGCAGTAGCGGGCCATGATCACGGCATCCTGCAGGCTTTTCTCGGTGATCACCGCGCCGCCGCCGCCCACGCTGGTCCAGCGGGTGCCCACCAGCCGCGCGTCGGTCAGGTCCACGATGGCCCACAGCGCCCGGTCGCCCACCACGAAGGAGGGGCCTACGCACAGATGGCGCGAGCGTTCGCACAGCGAATCGTTGAGCGCGGTCTTGACGTTGATCATGCCTGCGGCGTCGCTGCCCGGCTCGAAGCCCAGCGCCTCGGCCACCTCCGGCGAGTTGAGCGCGATCTGCAGCGCCAGCTCGCCCAGGTGCGCAGGCACTTCGGGCTGGGTGTTGGGGTGGAAGGTCACCTCCAGTACCCTTCCGCCGGCCAGATCGACGATGGCCACAGCCGTCGCGTTGGTGGCGTAGTTGTACATCTCCACCCGGTAGCAGGTTTGGCCCTGGCAGGCCCGCGTGGTTTCGGTCAGGTCGCTGGGCAGCGTCGGGCGCACCACCAGAATCTCGCTGCGCAGCGGCTGGCCGCTTTCGGCATCGCGGGCAAAATACTGCACATCGGGGCTGGCCACTGCGATCTCCTGCGCCCGTTGCTGCTGTTCATCGGCGGTGGGGGAGAGCAGAATCGGCTGATCGCTGGCCAGCGCGGCCTGGAAGCGCGCCTCGCGTTCGGCCAGGGCCGGCACACGCGCCAGCATCTGCTCATGATTCGTGGGCGCGGCCAGCGCGCCTGGCTCTTCGGTCGCCGGCGGCTGAGGGCGCGCGGCGGACGGCGTGGCCGTGGGCGGCGGCGTGGGCGTGGCTGTGGCCGCGCAGCCGGTGAGCAGCACGAGGGCAGCGGACAACCAGAGCAAGTGACGAAACATGGGAGGGTCTCCTGGTGTGAAGT
>JACSRL010000097.1 GCA_014879765.1 Anaerolinea sp.
GAACACGTTGATTTCGATACGGCGGCCTACTCAATCAACGTGTTCGCACCCGCCGGCTGAGCAGTTACGTTTTGCGTAAGTCTGACAAGTTCTGCTTTCTGCCAACGTGGTGTACAATCAGCCCATGACCCTCAGTGAATTCTCCGTACAACGTGCCTGGAGCACCGACCGCCGCGGCCCCATGCGCTGGCTCTGGTCGCATATCCGCCGCAACTGGATCTGGGTGGTAGGCGTTTTTGCCGGCGCGCTGGCTAACGCCGGCCTGGCCGGCGTGGTGCCGATGCTCTCCGGTCGGGCCTTCGACGTGCTGCAAGCGGATCCTGGCAACCTCCAGCCGCTGCTGGGCATCGCCGTGCTGATCGCCGTCAGCCAGATCATACGCGGGCTGACGCAGATCGGCCGCAACTTCTCCAGCGAGGTGCTGGGCCAGCGCCTGGAGCGGGACAGCCGCGACGAGGTCTATGGCAGCCTGATGGGCAAGAGCATGTCCTTTCACGACTCGCATGCCACAGGCGATCTGATGGCGCGGGCCACCAACGACGTGCGCGAGATCAATCTGATGTTCAACCCGGGGCTGAACCTGGTGATCGGTTCGGCCAGCTTCCTCATCGTCCCGGTGGTGGCCGCGCCGCGCATCCATCCGGCCCTGCTCATCGCGCCGCTGGCCTATCTGCTGCTCTACGTGGTGAGCACCTGGATCTATCTGCGCCAGCTGGACCCCACCACGCGCGCGGTGCGGGAGCAGTTCGGCGAGATGAACACGGTGCTGGCCGAGGCTATCGACGGCGTGGAGACGGTCAAGGGCGCGGCGCAAGAAGCGCGCGAGACCGGCCGCTTCCGCCGGGCCGTGGACGGCTGGCGTCGGGCCTACATCTGGCAGAGCGATGTGGAGGCGCGCTTCTATCAGCTCTTGCTGCTGGGGCTGGTGCAGACCGCCGCGCTGGCCGGCAGTCTGATCCTCTATCAGGCCGGCGCGATCAACATCGGCGATGTGGTGGCCTACAACGGCCTGATGCTGCTTTTCATGTTCCCCACCAACGTCGGCCAGTTCGCCTATTCGCAGGTGTCGTCCGGCATTGCCAGCGCGCGTCGCATTCTGGAGATTCTCAACCAGGAGACGAAGCTGGACGAGAATGCCGGCGGCTTTGGCGAGCCCATGGCCGGCGCATTGGTCTTCGATCAGGTGACCTTTGGCTACGATGACGCGCCGGTTTTGCACGAGGTCAGCTTCCGCGTCGAGCCGGGCCAGACCATAGCCATCGTCGGCCAGACCGGCTCGGGCAAGAGCACCGTGGCCAAGCTGGTCAACCGCATCTACGACGTGCAGCAGGGCCGCGTGCTGATCGACGGCGTGGACGTGCGCGACTGGGATCTGGCCCACCTGCGCCGCCAGATCAGCATCATCGAGCAGGACATCTTCCTCTTCTCGCGCAGCGTGGCCGACAACATCGCCTTTGGCTGCCAGCAGGCTGACCGCGGGGAGGTCGAGGAGGCCGCGCGCAAGGCGCAGGCCCATGATTTCATCCTCGGCTTCCGCGATGGCTACGACACCGAGGTGGGCGAGCGCGGCATGACCCTCTCCGGCGGGCAACGCCAGCGCATCGCCCTGGCCCGCGCCTTTCTGACCGAGCCCAGCATCCTGATCCTGGACGATTCCACCAGCGCCATCGACAGCGCGACCGAGGATCGCATCCAACGGGCCATTGAGGAGGCCGCGCGCGGCCGCACCACCATCCTGATCACCCATCGCCTCTCGCAGATCCGTTGGGCCGACCTGATCGTGGTGCTCAAAGGTGGCCGCATCGCCGCCATCGGCAGCCACGAGGAGTTGCTGGAGCAGTCGGAGGCGTATCGGAATATCTTTGCCAGCTATGAATGACAGGAAACGACGATCATGGAAATAATGACTCTGGAAGTAACAGTGCCGAAGGACCTATATGCCGCCCTTGGATTTTCGCGCGCTCGGGCGGCCGAACAGTTGAAGGAGTTTTCCGTTCTTGGGCTTTACCAGGAGCGTCGCATCTCCGCGGGAAAAGCGGCAGAGATGCTGAACATGCATAAAGCAGAGTTCATTCGCTTGCTGGCTCGCGCTGGAGTTCCCTATTTCGACTACACAGGGGAGGAATTGGCCAATGAGTTCCTTGTAGTCGACCATATGGAGCGGCGCCGTGACTAGCACCTTGGTCGTGTCAAATGCTGGCCCGCTGATCACACTGGCGAAGATTCGACGATCACAATTGTTGAAGGATCTCTTCGGCCACATTGTGATTCCTCGGGCAGTTTTCGATGAGGTCGTCCTCCGAGGCACTGGAGAGCCAGGTGCGGAGGAAACCAGGAGCGCTGACTGGATCGAGACGCGTTTGACGGTGGACGATCTGTCAGTGGCCGTGTTGCGTGAGAACCTGGGCGCTGGTGAAAGTGAAGCTATTGTCCTGACGCAGGAATTAGGTGCTGACCTGCTCTTGCTCGACGACGCACTTGCTCGCCGCAAGGCCGAGCGCTTGGGGCTGAACGTCATTGGCACGCTGGGTGTGCTTCTCCTTGCCAAGCACGCTGGTCTGCTGGACACGGTTAAACCTATGCTGTCTGAGTTGCAGCAGACTGACTTTCGGGCAAGTCTGCGCGTGTACGAAGAGGTGCTGGCACGAGCCGGCGAGAAGTGATGTTCTATGTTCTCAGGTCTTAACACCGAAGCCTACGACCGAAGCTACAGCGACCGCCAGTTGGTGCGTCGGGTGGCCACCTATTTCCTGCGCGACCGGCGACGGCTGCTGTGGACGCTGGTCACCATCGCGGTGCTGGCGGTTCTCTCAGCCATCCAGCCGCTGATCGTCTCCGAAGGGATCAACCTGCTGGGGGAGAACCCGACGACCCAGGCGTTGGCCGCGCTGGTGCTCTTCTCGCTGGTCATTGGCCTCTCCTTCTGGGGAGTCAACTGGCTGCGCCGCCGGCTGTTGGCGCGCGTCACCGGCATGGTTATATCCGACCTGCGCGTGGACGCGTTCGAGGCGGTCATCGGACACGACATGTCCTTCTTCGACCGGTTCCGCTCCGGCCGCATCATCAGCCGCATCACCACCGACACGCAGGAGTTCTCCCAGGTGGTGGTGCTGATCGCCGATATCTTCAGCCAGATGCTCTCGCTGGTGATCCTGGCGGCGATTTTGTTCAGGATCTCCTGGCAGTTGACGCTGGCCGTGCTGCTCTTTTCGCTGATCATCATCGTGGTGGCCTACAGCATGCGCACCCTCGCGCGGCGTGTCACCCGCCGCGGCTTCCAGGCCATCGCCGAGGTCAACTCGGCCATCCAGGAGGCGGTGACGGGCATCAGTGTGGCCAAGAATTTCCGCCAGGAGGCCGCGATCTACGGCGAGTTCCAGGGCGTCAATCAACAATCCTACAGCGTCAACCTGCGCCGCGGCTTTGTGCTCTCCAACGTCTTCCCGGTGCTGAACATGGTGGGCGGCGTCGGCACGGCCGCGCTGGTCTATTTCGGCGGCATGTCGGTGGCTGCCGGCGCCATCACCCTGGGCGCCTGGTACCTGTTCATCACCAGTGTGGAGCGCTTCCTCTTCCCCATGTCCCAGCTTTCGGCCTTCTGGAGCCAGGTGCAGGCCGGCCTGTCGGCTTCGGAGCGCCTCTTTGCCCTGATCGACGCCGAGTCGACGGTGCGCCAGAACGCGGGCGTCGACCCCGGCCGGCTGGCCGGCGCGATCAGCTTCGAGGCCGTGGACTTCCGCTACAGCAGCCAGGAGCAGGTGCTGGCCGGCTTCGATCTGCACATCCAGCCGGGCGAGAACATCGCGCTGGTGGGCCACACCGGCGCGGGCAAGAGCAGCCTGGGCAAGCTGATCGCCCGCTTCTACGAGTTCCAGAGCGGCCGCATCGCGATCGACGACCACGACATCCGCGATCTGGATCTGCACGCCTACCGCCGCCAGTTGGGCATCGTCTCGCAGGCCCCCTTTCTCTTCGCCGGCACGGTGGCTGACAACATCCGCTATGCCCGCCCGGAGGCCACCGACGAGCAGATCCTGGCCATCAGCCGGCAGATCGGCGGCGGCGAGTGGCTGGACACCCTCTCCGACGGCCTGCACACCGAGGTGGGGGAGCGCGGCACGCGGCTGAGCATGGGCCAGCGCCAGTTGGTGGCCCTGATGCGCGTGCTGGTGCAGGAGCCGGCCATCTTCATCCTGGACGAGGCCACGGCCAGCATCGACCCCTTCACCGAACAGCAGATCCAGCAGGCCATCAATCTGATCCTGGCCCGCAGCACCTCGATTGTCATCGCCCATCGTCTCTCCACTGTGCGCGCGGTGGATCGCATCATCGTGCTGGACCAGGGGCGCATCATCGAGCAGGGCAGCCACAGCGCCTTGATGGCCCAGGGCGGCCACTACGCCGAGCTCTACAACACCTATTTCCGTCACCAGTCGCTGGCCTACATCGAACAGGTGGGGGTGCGACGGCAGCGCAGCCCACAGCTTGTGCCGGTCAATGGGTGAGAACTGTTGATCGAGTAGGCCGCCGTATCGAGATCAACCGATTTGCACCGGCTGATCAGTGATGACAGGAGAACGACCATGACCACTGACACCCTGCTGATCCACAACGCCACCCTCTGCACCTTCGGCGACGCCAACCAGGTGATCGACGGGGGCGCGGCGCTGGTCGAGAATGGCCAGATCGCCGCGCTGGGCCGCAGCGACGAGCTGCTGCACGCCTATCCTGAGGCGCGGCGCGAGGACGCCGGCGGCAAGCTGCTGATGCCGGGCAATATCTGCTCGCACACCCACTTCTACGGCGCCTTCGCGCGCGGGCTCTACATCCCCGGCCCCGCGCCCAAGGATTTCCCAGAGATTTTGCGCCGGCTGTGGTGGACGCTGGACATGGCGCTGGACGACGACGGCGTGCTCACCAGCGCGCTGGTCTGTCTGGTGGACGCGATCCGCAACGGCACCACTACGCTCTTCGATCATCACGCCAGCCCGCAACACATCGATGGCAGCCTGGACATTATCGCCGGCGCGGTGGAGGCGGCCGGGCTGCGCGCGGTGCTCTGCTACGAGGTGACCGACCGCAACGGGCCGGAGGGCGCGGCCGCGGGCATTGCCGAGAATGTGCGTTTTATCAAGGCACAGCGGGCTCGGTCAGGAGACCGGCCCGAGCAGGTGATGCTATCGGCGCTGTTTGGGCTGCATGCCTCGCTGAGCCTGAGCGACGAGACGCTGGCGCGCTGCGTGGCCGAGGCCGAGACGCTGGGCGGCGTGGGCTTCCACGTCCACGCGGCCGAGGGGCCGGCCGATCAGGAGGACAGCCTGGCGAAATACGGCCTGCGCACCGTCGACCGTCTGCGCGAGCGCGGCGTGCTCAACCCACGCAGCATCGTGGCCCACGTGACGGCCATCGACGGCTGGGAGATGGCCGGGCTGCGCAAGAGCGGCGCCTGGGTCACACACCAGCCGAGGAGCAACATGAACAACGCGGTGGGCGTGGCCGATGTGCCGGCCATGCTGCGCGGCGACATGCCGGTGCTGCTGGGCAACGACGGCTTCTCCAACGACATGTTCGCCGAGATGAAGACCGCCTATCTGTTGCACAAGGTCTGGCGCAACGACCCGCGTGTGCTGCCCGGCAACCAGGTGATCGACATGGCCTATCGCCACAACGCGCGCCTGGCTGCACAGCATTTCCCGCAGCCGCTGGGCGAGCTCAGCGTGGGCGCGGCAGCCGACCTGATCCTGCTGGACTACTGCCCCACCACTCCGCTGCACAGCGACAACCTGCCCTGGCACATTCTCTTCGGCATCAGCGGCAGCCACGTCACCCACACCATGGTCGCCGGCCGCTGGCTGATGAAGAATCGAGAGCTGCTGACCCTGGACGAGGCCGCGATCACGGCGCACAGCCGGCAGGCGGCGCAGGCGACGTGGGAGCGGTTTTGGGAGATGAGCGGGTGAGGGGGAGCGGGTGACAGGGTGACAGAGTGACAGGGTGACAGGGTGACAGGGTGACATCGCGTTAAACGATCAGGAGGCGTCCCGCCGGATGCGGGCGAGACGCCCTGGTGATCGTCGCGAATGAACGATCGTCGCG
>JACSRL010000095.1 GCA_014879765.1 Anaerolinea sp.
CGTGAAACGTGAAACGTGAAACGTGAAACGTGAAACGTGACGGAGAGATCTTCTGTCAGATGAAGATTGTTGCCGGGTTACGGGTCATGAGTCCACATCCGTATCACGTTTCACGCATTCACGCATCACGTTTCACGCATCACGTTTCACGCATTAACGCATCACGTTTCACGCATCACGCCGCCGCGGCAGGCTGACGCCGGAGATCAGCGCCACGGAGAAGATGATGATGGTCATGGCCGCCAGCATGGCGGGCGTGACCGGCTCGCTGAGCACCGCCCAGCCCAGGAAGACCGCCACCACCGGGTTGACGTAGGCGTAGGTGGTGGCCTTGGTCGGCGTGGTGTGCTTCAGCAGCCAGATGTAGGCGGTGAAGCCGATGATGGCGCCGATGAAAACCAGGTAGAAGAAGGCCGCGGCCGAGCGGGCGGAGATGGCGGCCAGGTCAAAACTGGCCCACTCGCCGGTGAGGGTCGCGGCCAGCAGCAACAGGCCGCCGCCCAGCAGCATCTCCATGCCGGTGGCCTGAAGCTGCGACGCGGGCAGGGTCGCGCCGCGCGAGTAGAGCGAGCCGATGGACCACAACACCGGCGACAGCAGCAGCGCCACATAGCTGATGGTGCGGATCTCCTCACCGGCGGCTGCCAGGTTGGAAGGCCCGATCAGCAGGGCGATGCCGGCCATGCCCAGCAGCACGCCAGCCAGGGTGCGCCGGCTGGGCCGCGGCGTGCCGGGACGCAGCGCACCGAAGACCACCACCCAGATGGGCACGGTGGCGATGACCAGCGCGGCCAGACCGGAGGGGATCTCCTGTTCGGCCCAGGTGACGCCGCCGTTGCCGCCCAGCAAGAGCAGCGCGCCGATGATCAGCGCGCTGCGCCAGTGGATGCGCTGGGGCGTGGGCGCGCCGCGCCAGCGCTGCCAGCCGTAGAGCAGCGCGCCGGCCAGCACAAAGCGCACGCCGGCCATGGCAAAGGGGGGCATGGTCTCGACCGCGATGCGGATCGCCAGATAGGTCGAGCCCCAGATCACGTAGACCGCGGCAAAGGCCGCGGCCAGCTTCAGGCAGTGGTTGGTGTCGTCGCCGCAGAGGCGCGTCAGCCAGCGTTGTGAGGTGGACATGGAAAGGCAGTTTTCTGGATGGCACGGACAGGCTCGGTCGGCCCCTTCCGGGGTGCGGCGCAAAGACCGACCTGAGTGAGTGAGAGGTTCTTGGGTGCGCTTCAGGCCGGGCGAGCAATCACGCAACACCATTCGGCCAGCCGCTCCTGGGCCACCAGTTTCAGGCCGTGCCAGGACAGGCGCGCCCGGATAGCGGGCGTTTGGGAGTGAAGGATGCCCGAGATGACAAGCAAGCCTTCGGGCGTGATGGTCTGGGCCAGTCCTTGCTCGAAGAACGTGACGATGACGTGGGCCAGGATGTTGGCGATGACCAGGTCCGCCTGACCAGGGCCCCTGTGGCCCGCGCACGCCTCCAGCAGCGATCCCTGTTCCACGCGAACTCGGCTGGCGACGCCGTTGTGGACCACGTTCTCCCGAGCTACGCGCACAGCCTCGGCGTCGGTGTCCACCGCCAGCACCCGACTGGCCTCCAGCTTGGCGGCCGCGATGGCCAGGACACCGGTGCCTGTGCCCAGGTCCATGACCGTAGCGCCGGGCGTAAGGTGGCGCTCAATGGCCAGCAAGCACAGTTGGGTGGTCGGGTGATCACCTGCGCCGAAGGCCGATCCAGGATCGAGACGGAGCGGGATTAGCGGCGGTTCGACGACCAGGTCAAGGCGCGCTGGGATGACCATCCACCGCCGCCCAACCCGCAGCGGTTGCAGCTCAGTCCTGCGCATGTGCTCCTCAAGCTGGCTCACCTTGTCGTCCACTCACCCGATCACCCAGTTGTCAATCCTTCAGCACCAGCGCGTTCTCTGGCCGCCAACTGATCCAGGCCTGGTCGCCGGCGGCGTAGAAGTAATTTTCATCTACGGTGGAGAGCTCATTCTGGTCGTAGACGCGCACCTTGGCGCCGTAGGGCATGGTCATGAAAAGCTGCGTGTCGGAGCCGATATAGGCCACCCGGTCCACGGCCACCTCGAACAGGTTGGGCTGCGGCTCCGGCCGGCTCTCGTGGATGCGGATCTTCTCCGGCCGGATGCTCACCGTCACCTGGTCGCCCACCGCGGCCGCGCTGTAGTTGCTGCCGCTGACCTCCAGGCCGTCGGCCACCTGCACCGTGCAGCGGTTGCCGTTGGTTCGGGTCACCCGGCCATCGAGGAAATTGGTCTCGCCGATGAAGTTGGCCACGAAGCGGCAGTTGGGCCGCTCGTAGATTTCGATGGGCGTCCCGATCTGCAAGACCTTGCCCGCGCTCATCACCGCGATGCGGTCGGACATGGTCAGCGCCTCCTCCTGGTCGTGGGTGACATAGACGAAGGTGATGCCCACCTCGTGTTGCAGCGCCTTGAGCTCCAACTGCATGGCCTGGCGCAGCTTGTAGTCCAGCGCGCCCAGCGGCTCATCCAGCAGCAGCACGGCTGGTCGGTTGATCAGCGCGCGCGCCAGCGCCACCCGCTGCTGCTGGCCGCCGGAGAGCTGCGTCGGCTTGCGTTGGCCGACGGTGGGCAGCCGCACCAGCTCCAGCGCCTCGCGCACCCGCCGCTGCTGCTCCGCCTTGGGCACCTTCTGCACCGTCAAGCCAAAGGCCACGTTCTTCTCGATGGTCAGATGCGGGAAGAGCGCGTAGTTCTGAAAGACCGTGTTCACCGGCCGCCGGTAGGGGGGAACGTGGCTCATGGGCTGGCCCTGGATGAAGACCTCGCCGGCCGTGGGAGTCTCGAAGCCGGCGATCATGCGCAGGGAGGTGGTCTTGCCGCAGCCGCTGGGGCCGAGCAGGGTGAAGAACTCGCCGCTCAGCAGGCTCAGGTTGACGCCATTGACCGCAGCCACTTCGTGCTCGCTGCGGCCGGCTGGATAGGTCTTGTAGACGTTGCGCAGCTCGACGGCTGGCAGGCCGTTCAGGGTGGGTTTTGTTGTCATGGGGCGCCCTCAGAGCGCGAGCGGGCAGGCGCGCTGCCCCAGTGCCGCACATACTCGGAGAAGACGATCATCAGCACCGAGGCCACCATGATCACCGAGGCCATGGTGACTACGATGGGCAGGCGGCTGGGGAAGCGCAACTGCGAGTAGATGTACACCGGCAGGGTCGGCTCAGGGCCGATCAGGAAGAACGCCAGCGCGAACTCGTCGAAGCTGGTGGTGAAGGAGGTCAGGAACGCGGCCACCATGGCGGGAAAGGCGATGGGCAGCGTCACCCGCAGCAGGGTGCTCCAGTAGGTGGCGCCCAGGTCCATGGCCGCCTCTTCCAGATTTTTCTCCATGCCGATCAGCCGCGCGGCCACGATCAGCAGCACCAGGGGGATGTTGATGATCACGTGGCCCAGGCCCACGGTCCACAGCGACAGGGGGATGTTGAGCTGGGAGAAGAGCAGCAGCATGGCCACGGCCAGCACCACGTAGGGGATGACCAGCGGCATGGCAGCCACGGCCACGAAGAGCCCGCGGCCGGGGAACTTGTAGCGCACCACGCCGATCGCGGCCATGGTGCCCAGGATGGTGGCGGCCAGCGAAGAGAGCACCCCCATCACGATGCTGTGCCAGACGGAGCCTACCAGCTCGGTGCTGCGCACCATCTCGCCGTACCAGCGGGTGGTGAAGCCCTGCAAGGGAAAGATCAGCGCCTGGGCGTCGTTGAAGGAGAAGACGATCAGCAGCAGAATGGGCAGGTAGAGCGCCGCGGTGAAGAGGACGAAGTACCAGAAGTTGAAGGATGTCAGTTTGCCGCGTCGCATGGCCTAGCCCTCCACCAGATCGGAGACGCGCACCACGCGCACGAAGAGCGCCATCAACACCAGCGCCACCAGCAGCATGGCCAGGCTCATGATCGATCCCAGCGGCCAGTTGAGGCCACGCAGGAACTGATCCTGGATCAGGTTGCCGTACATGACTCCCTTGGCGCCGCCCACCAGCAGCGGTGTGACGTATTCGCCCAGCGTGGGGATGAAGGCGAAGAAGAAGCCGCCCAGCACCCCTGGCATGCTCAGCGGCAGGGTGATGCGCAGAAAGGCCTGCCAGGGCGCGCAGCCCAGATCCGCGGCCGCCTCCAACACGCTGCGGTTGATCCGCTCCAGCGAGGCGAAGATGGGCAGCGCCACGAAGGGAATCCAGACGTAGGTCAGCGTGATGGTCACCGCGGTCATGCTGTAGAGCAGAATCGGCGTGGCCTCGTCGATCAGGCCCAGCGCCAGCAGGATGCTGTTCAGCACGCCGTTGGAGCCCAGAATCAGCCGCCAGGCCAGGATGCGCAGGAGATAGCTGGTCCAGGCCGGTATGACCAGGATGGTCAGCAGGATCACCTTGCGGCTGCCGACCCGGAAGGCGATGAAATAGGCCAGCGGATAGGCCAGCGCCACCGACAGCGCGGAGACGATGAAGGCGATCCCCGTCGAGCGCCACAGCAGGCGCAGATACGAGGGATTGGCCAGAAACTCGCGATAGTTGTCCAGGGTGAACACCTCCCGTTGGGCGCCGAAGGAACCGGCCCGGAAGGTGAATACCGCCATGATGGCCAGCGGCAGGACAAACAGGAAAAGCAGGAACAGGGCGGGTGGCCCCATCAGCACGGCGATGCGTTTCCTGTTTTCCATCTCAGGGCGCGGCCTTCACATCGTTCCACATGGTGGTGATCCGCTGGCGCTGCTCCTGGGTCAGCGACTGGTAGAAGACGGTGCTCTTCAGAAAGTCGGGATCATCCATGTGGAAGAGGGCGACGATCTCGGGATCGATCAGCGGCAGCGCCTGGAGATTGGCCGAGCCATAGCCGTATTCGTTGGAGAAGTTGGCCATGGACTGGGGGGCAATGGCCGCGTCGATGTAGGCATGGGCCAGCTCGACGTTCTTGGTCTGGCTGCTGATGCCAAAGCCGCAGACAAAACGCAGCATGCCCTCGGCCGGATTGAGGTATTCCACCGCCACCCCCTGGTCCAACAGATTCTTGTAGGTGTCGGCCCAGGCGTTGCTGGCCACCCACACATCGCCGGCGCCCATCTGCTGGGCCAGCTCGGAAAAGTCCACCCAATAGGTCAACAGATTGGGCTTGAGGTCGATCAGCCACTGTTTGATCTGTGCGTCCTGCTCCGGCGTGGTGTTCCAGGGATCGAAGCCCAGCGCCAGCGCGGCGATGATGTGGTTGGCCTCGCCCGAATCCCAGATGGCCAGGTGGCCGGCATAGGCCGGGTTGGCCAGGTCGGCCCACGACTGCGGCAGCTCGCTGAGCTTGTCGCTGCGCACCAGGATCGACTCGAAGCCCCAATCCCAGGGAATGAAGTATTGCTGGCCGTTGAACTGGCCCATCTTCACCATATCAGGATCCAGGCCGGCGAAGTTGGTCAGCTTCGACGTGTCGATGGGCTGCACCAGCCCCTGCTCCACGTAGAGGCCCCACCAGGGGTTGCAGGGGTGGACCACGGCGACGTTGAAGCCGCTTTGCAGCTTGGCAAAGGCCTCGGCATCCTCAGAGAAGAAACTGTAGTCCACCTTGGCGCCGGGATTCTGGGCAAAGTATGGCTCGTAGAACTGGGGCAGCTCATAGCCGGCCCATTCCAACACCACCAGGTTGCCCGCCTTGGTGGACGGGCTGGAGGGGGCGGGCGTGCCTGTGTTTGATGCCGGCGCGGCGGGCGTTGCCCCGCCGCAGGCTGTCAACAGCAGCGCGGCCACAGTCATGAGGAGCGCGGCGCGCCAAAACAAGGGAAGGTGTCGGGGGCTGTGCATCGTGCGGGATCTCCTGGGCCAAAACCGGCCAACTGCGGAAGAAAGGGGGAGTCCTTGCCGAGGGGACCAACGAGGCAATAGGCCAGAACACGCGTATCTGCCATGCCGTCCGATGGCTGCGCCGCCGGGCGTCATGGCAGATACGCGTGACTCCGAGTGTATTAAAAGCATATTGGGCGTGCTGTCAAATTACGCATTGGTTTTTGTGGCCAGGGATTGGAAATCCCAGGCTGACAGGACGAAGGCCCCACAGGGCCTGGCGGAGTGGCCAGGGA
>JACSRL010000160.1 GCA_014879765.1 Anaerolinea sp.
AAAGCCCTGACTGACCCGCTACTCAACCCGCAGGCCGTATCGAGACCCGTTTTGCGTAAGTCCTGATCAAGCCGCTCTCAGCCGCCAGGCCACTGGCGGCCATCCTGCTGCCCAGGAGGCACAGCGCCCGCCATGCGCGTATTGATCGTCGACGACGATCCGCCCAGCCTGAAGATGACCGCCTTCCTGCTTGCCGAGGAGGGCTATGAGGTCGCGACTGCCGACAACGGGCTGGACGCGCTGCGCCTGGTGGAGCAGCAGGCGCCCGACCTGGTGATCCTGGATGTGATGATGCCGGGGCTGGATGGCCTGCAGGTCACCCAGCGCATCCGCCGCACCATGACCGTGCCCATCATCATCTTGTCGGCCAAGGGCGAGACGGTGGACCGCATCCAGGGGTTGGACATCGGCGCCGACGACTATCTGGCCAAGCCTTTCGAGCCGGCCGAGCTGCTGGCGCGGGTGCGCTCGGTGCTGCGCCGCTCCGACACCTTTTCCATCAGCGAGCCGCAGGCGGCCGTTTCGGCCGGCAACTTGCAGATCGATCCCATCACCAACATGGTACACCTGCCCGATGGCGCCCGGACGGAGCTCACGCCGATCGAATTCCGGCTGCTCCATTGCCTGATGCGCAACCCGGGCCGCACCCTGACCCACGACCAGATCATCAGTCACGTCTGGGGCTACGACTACGACGGCTACGCCAACCAGATCGCCGTCTACGTGCGTCGTCTGCGCCTGAAGATCGAGGCCGACCCCGACGACCCCAAGTACGTGCAGACTGTGCGAGGGCTGGGGTACAAGTTTATGACAGAATGATGCAGCTACAAGACCAATCTACCCGGCCTTCTTCTTCAGCCGCAGCCAGCCGGCCGGCCCTGCGCCGCGTCGTCTGGGCGCTGGCCTGCGCATTGGCGCTGCTGGGCGGCTTGACGGCCGCAACGCGCGCCGTCAGCGCCCGCGCGCCTGGCGATGGGCCGGCCGCGAGCTGGAGCGGCTTCTATCCCAGCGCCTGGGTGACGGCCCTGCCGCTGAGCGCGGGCGTGACCGTCAGCGCCAACGAGGGCTTCGATCCTCAGGCCACCCTCTACCGCACCTCCGACAACGGCGGCGTCACCTGGAGCGCCTGGGGCACTTCGGGGCTGAACGCCAGCCTGATCAACCCCACCACCTTGCAGATCGCGGTCAACGGCCTGCACATGCCTGACAGCAGCCTGCAAAACCGCATCCAGTTCCAGGTCACCACCGGCGCCAGCCAGGTGGAGCAGAGCAGCGCGTACATCGTGCGCGTCGACACGGTGGCGCCCTCCTCGCCCTCCTCTATGCTCAGCACCCCCAGCGGCTGGACCAACGTCAACCGCTTTCGCGAGAGCTGGACCAACCCGTCCGACACCTCAGGCATCGCCGGCGCGTTCTATCGCCTCAACTCAGAGCCGGTCTTCCCCTCCGACGGCAGCTTCGTCACCACCACCACCTTCATCGACAACATCCAGGTTCCCGGCGAAGGCAGCCATCACATCCTGGTCTGGCTGATGGACGGCGCGGGCAACGTGGATCACACCACCTATCGCGTCCATCTGAACGCCTTCCGCTACGACGCCACCGCGCCGTCGGTGGAGGTGGCCAGCCAGGGCCCGCTGGGGCAAAACGGCTGGTACACCGGCGCCGTGACGACGACCTTCGCCCCGGCCGATGCGCTGAGCGGCGTGCAGAGCTGGGGCTGGCGGCTGGACGGCGGCCCGGCCAGCACCGATCTCTCCACCGTCATCAGCGCGGCCGGCATCCACAACTTGCTGGTGACGGCCAGCGACCGCGCCGGTAATGCCATGCTCACGCTGGCGCGGTCGATAGCCATCGACCCGGAGCTGCCGCGGCTGGGCCACAGCGTCACCCCCGCGCCCAGCGCCAGCGGCTGGTACACCGCGCCCATCACCGTCTCCTTCGTGCTGACCGACCTGGTCTCAGGGCCGGCCGGCGTCACCTGGCAACTGAACAACAACCCGCCCGGCAGCGGCAACAGCATCTTTCTTGCCCAGGACGGCGCCTACACCCTGGCTGCGCAGGGCGCGGACCTGGCCGGCAATCACACCCCGCAGCTCAGCCTGAGCCTGCCGCTGGACAGCCACCCGCCGGTCACCACGCTGGTGCTCAATCCGCCCGCGCCGCAGCCATCTGGCTTCTACACCCGGCCGGTGAGCTTGCAGTTCCAGCCCAGCGACGTGCTGCCCACCACGCCGCCCATCGCCGGGTCGGGGGTGGCCGGCACGCGGATGCGCATCAACGACGGCCCCTGGCAGGGGGCGCTGAACCAGTCATTCACCAGCTCCGGCATCTTTCGCGTCAGCTACTACAGCTTCGACGTGGCCGGCAACCGCGAGCTCAGCCGCACCCAGGTCATCTCGGTCGATCTGGAGCCGCCGGCTGCGCCCATCGCGCCGGCCATCGCGCCGGCCGGCTGGTCGGCCAGCAACGCCTTCAGCCTGAGCTGGCAGAACCCGCCCGACGCCAGCGGCATTGTCGGCGCCTACGTCTGGATCGGCGCGGGCAATGTGGACCCCAGCGCGGCCACGTTCTACGCCCAGACCGGCCGCATCGACGGCCTGGCCGCGCCGGGCGAGGGGGAATGGCCGGTGTGGATGGCGCTGCGCGACGGCGCCGGCCAGCGGGGCGCGCTGGTCAACGTGGGCAGCGTGCGCTTTGACGCCACCCCGCCCACGGTGCAGGCTGAGGTCACGGGGCCGGCCGGCAACGCCGGCTGGCTGCGCGGCCCGGCCCAGGCCGCGCTCACCATCACCGACTCAGGCAGCGGCCCTGATCTGCTGCGCTACCGGCTGGACGGCGGCCCTTGGCAGCAGACCAACAGTGCGGCCACGCTGCCCATCGCGGCCGCGGGCCGTCACGTGCTGGACTACTACGGCCAGGACCGCGCCGGCTTCGTGGCCGGGCCCACCATGGCTGTGGTGCGCATCGACGCGGACCCGCCGGCCGCGCCGGTGGCCGCGGCCATCACCCCCACCACCTGGAGCAACAGCACACCCTGGACGCTGAGCTGGCGCAACCCCATGGACGCCTCAGGCGTCGCGCTGGCGCGCTGGAGCTGGCAGCCGCCCACGACCGCGCAGGATGGCCAGACGCTGCCCGCCGCCGCGCAGACGCTGAGCCTGACGCCGCCGGCCGAGGGGGTGCATGATCTCTACCTCTGGCTGGAGGACACGGCCGGCAACAGCAGCCTGGCCCAGATGGTGGTGTTGCCCGCCGCCATCCGCTACGATGCCACCCCGCCCAGCCTGGCGGTGGGGCTGTCGCCGGCGCCCGCGGCGTCCGGCTGGTTCCGCAGCCCGGTGCTGGTGACCATCGACGCGGCCGACGCCCTGTCCGGCCTGGCCCAGGTGACCTGGCAGTTGGACGATCAGCCGCCCGCCAGCAGCCTCTCCTTCCTGGTCTCCGAGGATGGCCGCCACATCTTGCAGGTGCGCGGCCTGGATGCGGCCGGCAACATCAGCCAGGAGGAACATGCGCTGCGCATCGACACCCAGGCCCCGCTGGCCCAGCTCATGCCGTTGCCCAGCTATCATCGCGAGACCGCCATCCCGGTGCAGTGGAGCGGCAGCGACGGCGAGCCGGCCGGCTCCGGTCTGGCCGGCTTTGACGTGCAGGTGCGCCAGGGCAGCGCGGGCGCGTGGCAGCCCTGGCTGAGCGGCGTCAGCGACACTGGCGCCAGCTACACCGGCCAGCGCGGCCAGGCCTACAGCTTCCGCGTGCGCGCCATCGACGCCGCGGGCAACGTCTCCCCCTGGGCCACCGCCGATGGGCGCAACACCGTTCTGGTGGACGCCATCGACAACGGCGCCTTCAGCAGCCAGAATTTCAGCGGCTGGGAGACGGCCACCACCCTGGGTCTGTCGCTGATCCAGGAAACCGATCTCTACCCCGGCCAGATCGTCCCGGCCGCGCGGCTGGGCAGCCCCATCTGGCAGGCCTGCGCCGACCCTGGCAACATTCCCACCCTGGAATGCGGCGATTCCTGGTCATCGGTCAGCCAGTCGTTCACGGTGCCGACCCAGCAGGCCGTGGCGCGGCCGCTGCTGGAGTTCTGGTACCGGGTGCAGAGCTACGACCAGATGACCACCAGCGCGGCCATCTGGAACATTCGCTGCCCCATCGATCCGCCGCCCCCCTTCCGCTGGGCCGATTCCTTCGACGTGACCGTGCAGGCGGCCGGCGCGGCCGAGCCTGATGTGCTCTTGCGCGCCGGCAACAACGAGGCGCAGTTCCCGGAGCCCATCGAATTTCGCGACCTGCGGTGGCAGCGAGCCGAGATCGACCTGAGCGCCTACGCCGGCCAGACCATCACCCTGCAACTGGCCTCGCACAATCGCCTGGACAGCCGCTTCAACACCTACACCGACATCTACGGGATGCGGGTGCGCGGTGGGCTCTCCCAGGTTTTCCTGCCGCTGATGGCGGTGAACGCCGGGCCGGTGGCCCCGCCGGCGGTCTGCTGGCCCAGCCGCGGGGCTGAGGGCCTTGACGGCACGGCCGCGCCGCTGATGAGTCCCCTCTCGCCGGAGGACTACCTGCGATGAGCCCGCCCAACGAAAGCCCGCAGTCCTCTCCCCGGCCGGCCGGCGAGACCCACGCCGCCAGCGACACGCTGCACGCCGAGCTGCTCTACGAGCAGGGCATGGCCAGCTATCAGCGGCGCGACTGGCGCAAGGCGCTGGACAGCTTCACCTGGCTCAAAGCCATCGAACCCAACTGGCCCGGCCTGGACCCGCTGATCGACGAGGCCCGCTGGCTGTTGCAGTTGGAACAGGCGGAGCAGCGCGCCGGCGCAACGCCGGAGGAGGAGGGGATCGAGCGGCGGCGGCCGGCGGCCGTGCTGCGCTGGGCCGCGCCGCTGCTGGTGGCCGGCGCGCTGCTGGCCGTGCTGGCCTGGTGGCAGGGCTGGCTGCCCGGCGTCGGCGACCGCCTGGAATATGAGACCCTCTACAACCGCGGCCAGGCCAACCTGGCGGTCGGCGATTACCAGGGCGCGCAGCAGGCCTTTACCAGCCTGCTGGAGCTGGCCCCTGACCGCTTCACCGCCCAGGCTCAGGAGGGGCTGGAGCGGGCCGCGCGCCTGGAGCAGGTGGCGCTGGCCTACGAGGAGGCCAACGCGGCGATGCTGGCCGAGGATTGGGACACGGCCGAGGCGCGCCTGCGCTCGATTCTGGCCGTGGACCCGGTCTACGCCGACGCCAGCAGCCTCCTGGACCAGGTGCTGCACCAGCGCGCGGCCTCGACCCTCTTCCGCGCCGGCGTGGCCGCCTATGACGAGGGCCAGTACAGCCAGGCCATCGGGCAACTGGAGCGCCTGACCGAGCTGGACGCCAGCTATCAGCGGGACGCGGTGCGGGAGCTGCTCTTCGTGCTCTATCTGCGCGATGGCCGTGAGCTGCTGGCCACGCCCGACGCCAGCGCCGATACCATCCGCCAGGCGCTGGCGCGCTTTGGCAAGGCGCTGGCGCTGCGCCCGCGCAACGTCGAGGCGGCCGAGGAGCAGCAACTGGCCAACCGCTACCTGAGCGTGCGCCAGGCGCTGGAGCGCAACGATCCGGCCCAGGCTGAGGCGGCCCTGCTGGCGCTGTTGGCGCAGCAGCCCGACTATGCCGGCGGCCAGGCGGCCGAGCTGGCCTATGGCCTGCTGTTGCAGCGGGGTGAGACGGCGCGGGCCGCCGGCGACGGGGCGGCCGCGGCCCAGCTCTTCCAGCAGGCGCAGGCGCTGGCCGTGGCCGATCCCTCCCAGGCCCAGGAGGCGCTGCGCCAGCTTCAGCCGCCGGCCACTGCCACCCCGGAGACGCTGGCCGCGCCGACCCCCTTCGTCCAGGTGCAGGGCGACAGCCTCAACGTGCGGCTGGGCCCTGGCACCGACTTTCCCATCGTCGGCCAGTTGAGCGCGGGCAGCCAGTTGGCGCTGGTGGGCCGCGATGCCAGCGGGGACTGGCTGGTGGTCTGCTGCATCGACGGCAAGCCGGGCTGGGTGGCGGCGCGGCTGGTGAGCACCGAGGCCGATGTGCTGGCG